>JBPOHB010000134.1:0-1575 GCA_052036055.1 Bacillota bacterium
TTTTTTCTGCATAATAGGATTTGATGATTGCGCCTTCCATCTGGTGAGGAGACTTACATGTGGAAAGATTGGGAATGAAGTTTGGATAATAAAATTCGCAAAAACGAATCCAACCCGGTGAGCAGGATGTGATCATGGGAAGAACTCCGCCATTTTTGATTCTTGACAAGAGTTCATTTCCCTCTTCCATTATTGTAAGGTCAGCACCAAAATTCGTATCATAAATCTTATCTGCACCTAATTTACGCATAGCGGCAAACATCTTCCCTGTTGTCCGCGTGCCGATCGGGTATCCGAATTCTTCCCCTATTGCTGCACGCACTGCCGGTGCGACCTGCATGACTACGTGTTTCGTAGGATCCATAATTGCGTCCCAGACCTTCTCTGTCTCTTCCTTCTCATGAAGTGCGCCGACCGGGCAAGCAATAATGCACTGACCGCAGTAGATACAAGGAGCATCCGCCATAGAAATATCATATGCAGGTCCCACGCTTGTTGAGAAACCTCTATTCAGAAAAGAAAGCACATTGATCTCTTGCTTGGCACAAGCCGATACGCACCGACCACACTTAATGCATTTACTTCCATCACGAATAATCGAGAAAGACTTGTCATCATATTTAGACGGGCTTTTCTCACCCTCATATGTTATGGACCTTATGGAATATTCATCTGCCAATGTCTGGAGTTCGCAGTTACGGTTTCGAATACAAGCAAGGCAGTCCCGATTGTGATCAGACATAATCATTTCAAGTGTAGATTTCCTTGTTGCGCGCACTTTGGCAGAATTCGTATGAACTACCATACCTTCGCTTACAGGCATAACACAAGCCGCCGCAAGAGCACGAGCCTTCTCTATTTCTACCAGGCATACTCGACATGCGCCAACTTCATTAATGCCTTTGAGATAACATAGCGTTGGTATTTTTATACCCGCACTTTTAGCCGCTTCAAGAACGGTATATGTGGATGGAACAGCTACCGATACGCCATCTATGGTCAGATTTACATGATTCACTGTTTCTCACGCTCCTTTTCGAAATAACGATTTGTTCTTACAATCATTATTTTTTGACAACGGCTTTGAATTTGCATGCATCCATGCATGCACCGCACTTAATGCACTTTGTTGCATCAATCACATATGTTTCTTTACCGACTACTCCTGTGATACAAGATGCAGGACATTTTTTGGCACATAAGCTACATTTCTTGCAAAGATCCGGTTCGATATAATATTGTGTTAATCCTTTGCACACGTGACAGCGACACTTCTTATCCATTACATGTTCAACATACTCATCCCGAAAATGATGTAGTGTTGATAGAATCGGATTCGCCGCCGTCTGACCTAAAGCACAAAGAGAACCGTTCTTGAGGGCGATCGCCAAATCTTCAAGCGATGCAATGTCCTCCATAGTCCCCGTGCCGTCTGTTATCTTCGTCAACAATTCAAACATACGTTTTGTTCCGATTCGACAAGGAGCACACTTACCACAAGATTCATCAACGGTAAACTCGAGAAAAAATTTTGCAATGTCAACCATGCAAGTATCTTCGTCCATTACAATCATA
>JBPOHB010000186.1:0-8149 GCA_052036055.1 Bacillota bacterium
CTTGTGGAGGTCATGATGAATACCGTTCTATATGCCGATGTAAAAAGCGATGGCGTATATCAGGTTGCCCTTCCAGACGGCGAAACGGGCTGGATAAGTAGCAGCGGCGTCATTGAGCTTGGCGTGAATGACTCTGTCGAGGAAGTCGGGGTTCGCTATTTTGTCAGTTCCGTTATAAGCTTTGTCAATGCGACCCAGCTGAGCCACGGACTGACAATGAGAGGCATGTCGGTTGAGGGGCTAGCCTATGTGTCGGCTGATGTCAACGGCATCGTGCTGCCGCGTACAATGGCAGAACAGGCACAGTCCGGAGAAGCAGTTGAAATTGTATATGATGAAGTAACGGGGCTTCTGGATGTGTCGTGTATTATGCCGGGAGATCTCGTGTTTTTTAGTAATCCGGCCGATTCGTCCTCAACGGTGCCATACCAAATGGGAATATGTACAGACACGGGTTCGTTGATCATGGTATCCAAAAGCCAGACAAGCATTAAGCTTATAACGCTTGAAGCAGATAGTGATGTTGCCTCGCAGATCATTTCCATCAGACGTATTTTCCAGTAGAAACGAAAACAATCCGATGAATAACAATCCCAATGACGTGCACAGGCAAAACAGAAAAAACCCCGAGGAGCTCTCAAAAGCGAGCTCATTCGGGGGGATTCTTCACGATGCCAATGGATGCCGAAGCGATCAGGCTCTCTTAACTAAACCTGAACGAAGGCACCGGGTGCAAACATGCATTGTCTTAGGTGTGCCATCGACAACAACTTTAACATTACGTACGTTAGGTTGCTGAGTAGTAAGGGCACGACGGGATATCTGGGAACGTGTGATGCTGATTTTTCTGCCGAAAAAAGTATCTTTCTGACAGATTTCGCACTTTGCCATGGGAAACACCTCCTGTGTGATCTATTAACGCGCACGAGAAATGATAACATAATTTCCCGATTCGCGCAAGCAAAAAACATTTTTTCTTTCATGTGTTTATGTAGATCGGTATATTGGCGGTCAGCCAACGAAAACGCGATTACAAGTTTGTTATCGCATGTGTGGGACAGACGGCAACACATGCATTGCAGTGGATGCACAAGCCTTGATCGACAACTGCCAGTGGCCCGTTCATTTTTATCGCACCGGAAGGACATGCCTTCTCGCATTTTTTGCAGCCAATACAGCCAATCGTGCAGTTTTTTCGCGTCTCATTGCCCGGCCAGGCATTCTTGCAGAGAACGGCGACATCGGCGGTTTTCGGGAAGAGCTGAAGGAGATTTTTCGGACAGATTTTGACACACATACCACAGGCCGTACATGCGCTCTCGTCCACGGAAATGATCCCGTCTTTCCTTGATAGCGCATGAAAAGAACATACCGCTATGCAATCGCCAAAACCCATACAGCCATATGTACATGAGCCGGGTCCTCCCAGAAGTCCATGAGCGGCATTGCAGCTTGTTGTACCCCGGTAATCATATCTTGGCGAGGTATGTTCTCTTGTTCCTTGGCACAAGAGGCGAACCACCTTGGGTTCAGGCAGACTGGCTGCAACACCGAGTATGGAGGCCAGCTCCATGGCGCATGCAGCACCGCCGACTGAGCACATGGATGTATCCGATGACCCGTTAGCGAGAAACTCTGCATATCCTTCACATCCGGCAAACCCACAGCCTCCGCAATTCGCGCCGGGAAGCGCCGCTAGCAGGGCCTCTTTCTTTTCGTCTACTGGTATCGAGAAGACATTGGATACAATCACGATAAGAAGACCGAGAATCGCCGCTATGGATAGGACAATCAGGCCCGGCACCATAATATTGCGAAGCGTTTCTGACATAAGTAGCAAAGTATATATGTGCATATCTATTTCTCCTTGTATGTGCGTTGCATCAACTGAAAATATTCTCGACAAGACCTTTGAAGCCTAAGAATGACACGGCAACAAGAGAGGCGGCAATCAGCGTAATTGGAAGACCCTTAAGCGATTCAGGAACATCCGCTTTGTCAACTTTGCTGCGAACTCCGGAAAAGAGGAAAAGAGAGAGCGTAAATCCGAGTCCGCCACCAAGTGCGTTAATCAGTGACTCCGAAAAGGTGTACGATTTCGTAATATTTAGTATTGCGACTCCGAGCACGGCACAATTTGTCGTAATGAGTGGAAGATAGATGCCAAGTGCGCGATAGAGTGGCTGCATCGCCTTTTTCATGACCATTTCAATCATCTGGACCAAAGCAGCAATAACTAATATGAAAACGAGCGTCTGGAGATAGGCAAGATGCAGCGGATTCAGAATCAGGATTTGTATGGGCCAGGTTATCGCTGTTGACGCAATCATGACGAGAATAACGGCACTACTCATGCCCATGGCCGTTTTGAGGTTCTTTGATACGCCGAGAAAGGAGCAGATACCCAGAAATTTCGAGAGAACAAAATTGTCAACAAGAATAGCTGAGAAAAGAATAATCATCATTGTCTGCATACGTTAATTCTCGCCTCCCTTACCATTTGCACAAGCCCCGCAGGCTTCGCAGCCGCCGACCGCCAATTCTTTGGAGGGAACGCGCCCTTTTTTGGCTTCAACATGCTTAACGACCTTCTGCGTAATGCAAATGCAAATGCCGTAAACGAAGAAACCGCCTGGCGGCAAAATAAAGAACATGATGGGTTCAATGACCGTGCCAAAGAGTGGGAGCTGCATATCAAAAAAAGTTCCGCTTCCCAGAATCTCACGTATTGACGCCATGAAAACCAACGCCACGGTAAATCCGGTTCCCATTGCAAATCCGTCAATTGCGGATGCAAAGACAGGTTTCTTGCTAGCAAATGCTTCCGCTCTTGCCAAAACAATGCAGTTGACGACAATGAGTGGAATATAGATACCAAGAGAATCATTCAGTGCGGGGAAATAGGCGGATATGATGAGCTGAACGATCGTTACGAATCCGGCAATAACGGTAATAAATGCCGGGATGCGGACTTTATCTGGAATGACTTTCCGAAGCATGGAGATAATGATCTCAGAACCCATTTGAACAAAGATAACGGCAAATCCCATGAACAGAGCTGATTTTGCCGATATGGTAATTGCCAGTAAGGGACAGGTACCAAGAACCAAGCGAAAGGCCGGATTCTCGAAAAGTATGCCGGAAAGGAGAATGGAAAGAGGAGAATCCTTTTTCTTTTGCTCATTCACGCGCTCTTCAGGCGGTTGGTAGGTTTTATCAGCAGCATCGATATTCATTGGATCACCTCTTCTGCAAGTAAATATTGATATGCGTTTTGCGCTTTGTTGACGGCATCGGACGCTGCCCGCGAGGAAATTGTCGCACCCGAAATACCATCAATGGAAGCCGTGCTGTCATCGGAAGCCTCTCCGATGACGGTAAGGGTGTCCGCTGAAACACCGGAAAACTGAGAGGCGAAGAGATCCTTCTCCACTTCTTTTCCAAGCTTGGGGGTATCGCTGGCGGCGGTAATCAGAACCTGCACGATTTCGCCACTTGTGTTTATTCCCGTCGTGGCAACGACATCTCCGGCATAGCCAAAAGAAGAAGAGACGAAAACATAACCAAGTACGTCTCCGGAAGAATCCTTCGCAATGGAAATCTCTGTGACTGAACCACTCGCCTTTTCCAGTCCGGAAGAAATATCCGCAGTCTGGGTTACCACATCAAATTCCGCACCTTCAGGAAAAATAATTTGTTTCTGCTCAAGAGAAGCAGCGGCTTCCTGATCTTCAATGGCCGTTTTTGTTATCTCGTGTGTGCCAGCGAGAAGCAGCGTGGTAATCAGGCAGATAACGCATAGCGAGAGTGCCGGGATCAATACTTTAAGCTTTTGCATGCTTCTTCACCTCCCCGAAAGGCTTTGGCATCGTGAAACGATCAATATGAGGCGTCAAAATATTCATTATGACAATCGAGAAGGATACACCCTCTGCAATATTCCCGTAGAACCGGATCATTACGGTGATTATTCCGCAGCCGATACCGAAAATGATCCGACCCTTTGTCGTAATCGGGGACGTAACATAATCTGTTGCCATGAAGAATGCGCCCAGTATCAGTCCGCCTGAAAGAATCATATATACGGGTTCATAGAGAATGACAGACAAATCTGTCTGGAATAATTCGGTAATGGGGTGCGATCCGATAAAGAGAGAAATAAGGAATACAGTTCCAATATATGCGACAGGAATGTAAGGTGTAATCACTTTCCGAATTAGCAAATAGGCGGCGCCGATAAGAAGCGCAAGAATGGATACTTCACCAAGGCAACCCGCCTTGTCGCCCAGAAAGAGCGTAAGAAACGATGGCATATTGTCACCCTTTAGCGCAGCAAAGGACGTCGCGTGAGAAATGGCATCGGCGCCTTGTGAACGAAGAAGGGCAAGAGGCGTTGCCTGCGAGACAAGATCCGCGCCACGAATCGAGCGAAGAAAATGAAAAGAGCTATCGTCTGTTAGGGTCCACTGGGTCATGGCCTTCGGAAATGCAATCAGTAAAATAATGCGGGCAGTAAGTGCCGGATTAACAAAATTGTTGCCAAGACCGCCAAACATCTGCTTAACGACGACTATTGCGAAAAAGGCACCCACGAAAACCATATAGTATGGAAGCGTAGGCGGCAGGTTGAACGCGAGGAGAACGCCTGTGATGACTGCAGATAGATCCCAGAGGGTGTTGTCGCGTTTCATAATCTTTCGGCAGACATATTCGAGAATCATACAGGACAAGACAGAAAAGAGAATAAGCAATATGGATCGAAGTCCGAAGATGATGCCAGAGGCTACGGTGGCCGGAAGAAGTGCAATCAGAACATCACGCATTAGCGTTTTTGTCGTCGCCTTATCACGGATGTGTGGTGAATTTGAGACCTGTAAGTTCATACGTTTTTCACGCATAGTCATGCTTGCCAGCATGCTATTTTGCGCGATCCTCCTTTTCGGACAGATTCTTCTTTTCAATTTCCAGAAGCTTTGCTTCTTCTTGTTTTTGTGCCCGTGCGTACCGGACCAGCGTCTTCCCATTTCGGATGCTCTGTGTCAGATAACGTTTGGCAGGGCAGGTATAGGTGCAGCACCCACACTCAATGCAGTCCATAACGTAGTAATACTCGAGTTCATCTGTATCCTGGCGACGGGCCGCCGAGTCAATACCTGTTGGCATAAGATGCATCGGGCAGACGGATACGCAGCGGCCGCAATGAATGCAGGGTGACTCGGGAGGAATCTGGGCTTCCTTCTTTCCGAAAACCAAGATTGCGTTATTTGCTTTGATAATTCCGCAGTCGGGGCGATCGAGAGCCACGCCCATCATCGCGCCGCCCATCAGAATCTTGGAGGGGTCGGTATGCGTGCCGCCTGCAGCAGCAATGATGTCAGGAATTTTCGCGCCGATCGGAACGTTAACATTTCCGGGCGAATTGAGGGCGCTGCCATCAAGTGTCAGTCTCTTTCGAACGAGAGGAATACCATTTTTCATGTATTTTCCGATAAAACGGAGCGTCGATATGTTCATGACAAGGGTCTTCACATCAGACGGGAGTTTTCCCGGTGGCACCTTGCGGCCGGTGAGCGCATAGATCAGCATTTTCTCCGCTCCTTGCGGATAAATTGTTTTGAGCGAACGAACAGACACAGCAGAAGCGGCCGTATCTTCCATAGAGCGGGTCTGTATTTCGTGGACAAGTATTTCGGCGCCAAGTGGTTTATTATCCTCGACACCGATGATGGTCTTTGGAATTTCAATCCACTTCATAACGGCAAGAATTCCGTCGAGGATCTCGCTGGGATGTTCACAGATTTGCCGATAATCAGACGTAATGTAAGGCTCGCATTCAGCGGCATTGACTAACAGAACATCCGGCTGCTTATCCTTTGGCGGATTCAGCTTGATATGTACGGGGAAAGCAGCGCCGCCAAGACCAACAAGCCCCGCACTGCGCACCATCGCAAGAAATTCTTCTCGCGAGTGTATTTCAGGCTTCACGCATGACGGATCAACAATATATTTCCCGTCGGAATCAATTAGTACGGCCTGCGTGGGTGCTCCGCTCGCAGAAACGACATATTTGACATCAAATACGGTTCCAGATACACTTGCATGAATGGGGACGGACATCGGATGATCTGCCCGTCCAATCAATTGCCCGACATATACGTAGTCGCCCTTCTGGACGATACAGACACATGGCGGACCAATATGTTGGGAAAGTAATATCTCAACGCGCGAGAAATTGTCTAGTCGAACGGATGGGAAGTCGTGGGTGTTCTTATTTCCTTTGGGGTGAACGCCACCAGAGAAATGGGATAATAATGTCAAACCTACCACCTCCTCAAAATCAAACTCTTTACATTGTATGCAAAATGCTGTCGGAAATAAAGGGAAAAAGTGAAATGAAAATCATTTAATCCGACTTTTTTTGAATTTGAAAGTGAAGCAAACCTGAAAAAATGAGGTATAATACATCCAAATGACTCATTTTTATCACACCGCAAGGGGGCACGATCCTATGCTTGATGTTAATTTAATTCGAAAAGACCCGGAACTTGTGAAGTCGAAGCTTGCTAAAAAAGGTTGCCATGTTGATTTTGCGGAGTTCCTAAGTAACGATATTTCTCGAAGAGAGACGATTGTTTCCGTTGAAGCGCTTAAAGCCAAAAAGAATCAACAGTCCGCGCAAATTCCCGGACTGAAGAAAGAAGGGAAGGACGTCACGGAGATTTTCGCTCAGATGAAGGTATTGTCTGAAGAAATCAATTCCCTTGACAAGATTTTATCCTCGATTGATGAGAAACAGCAGACATTTCTTGCCGCTCTGCCAAATCTTCCTGCCGATGATGTCATTGCCGGAGGCAAAGAAAACAACGCGGTTGTATCTGTTTTCGGAGAGAAGCCGACGTTCTCCTTCGAACCCAAGCACCATGTGGATCTTGTGGAGAATCTTGGCATGATCGATTATGTTCGCGGCGCCAAACTATCTGGTGCGGGCTATTGGTTATATCGCAAGGATGGTTCCCGACTTGAGTGGGCACTCCTGAGTTACTTTCTCGATCAGCATCTCGCAGATGGCTATGAGATGATACTACCGCCACATATGCTTGGATACTCCTGCGGATATACAGCGGGGCAATTCCCCAAATTTAAAGATGAGGTCTATCAGGTGAGAAACACGGAGGCTGAGGAGGGGTTCACGCATTTTATGCTTCCTACAGCCGAGACCGCTCTCGTTAATATGCACCGCGATGAAATTCTTTCTGAATCCGAACTTCCTTTCAAGTATTTTGCATACACGCCTTGCTACCGCAAAGAAGCTGGCTCGTACCGTGCTGAGGAACGCGGAATGATCAGAGGACATCAATTCAACAAGGTTGAGATGTTCCAGTATACAACGCCCGAAAAGTCAGAAGATGCGTTACAAGAGCTTGTTGGCAAGGCGGCGGGACTTGTGCGTGGACTCGGTCTTCATCACCGCGTATCAAAGCTAGCGGCGGAAGATTGTTCCGCATCAATGATGAAGACATATGATATTGAAGTCTGGATTCCGTCTATGAATGACTATAAAGAAGTCAGCTCCGCTTCAAACGCTGGTGATTATCAGGCGAGACGCGGGAATATGCGATATAGAAAAGAAGATGGCAAGACGATCGCATTTGTTCATACGCTCAATGCATCAGGTCTGGCGACGAGCCGAATTCTCCCCGCAATAGTCGAACAGTATCAACAGGCGGACGGGAGTGTCTTAATTCCTGAAGTGCTTAGGAAATATATGGGCGGGCAAGAGTATATTCGAAAATCGAAGTAAAACGCGATCATTTCCGATTATTGTTTCTATGAGCGGTGCGCATCTGACAAGTCTAGTCAGATGCGCACCGTTTCTTTTCCCTCAGTGGATTATTGACAAGACTTGATTTCACGCTATGCGCCGTCGTATGCGCCTTCGGGGTATTTTGCCGATGGGTTCCAAAGGACCCATTCACTGAATCCTGCCGCTTCGACGGCACGAATCTGCTCGTTAATGGCAGCATAATCGTAGGTCATATAATGGCCTTCATCAAGATAAGACGCTGTAAAAGCCTGCAAATATGGTCTGACCGTGGCATATCCTGCTACGGAATCCTCATCGGAACCAAGGGCCAAGGCATCAGAAACC
>JBPOHB010000244.1:0-5435 GCA_052036055.1 Bacillota bacterium
GTTCTCATGGCATATGTCATTCCCATCATTGCCCAGGAGCTATTCTTTCGGGGCGTTTTTTTCGAGGTCTTTCAGTCAAAAGCGTATGGGCTTGCTCGAAATGTCTTGGCCGCGCTGTTTTTCTCAGCTTATATGCTCTCTCCTGTGGACTTTCTGGCGTATTTCTTGCTAGGCCTCGCATTAAGTATCGTCCGCAGAGCCTCAAATAACGTATTCTGCCCAATACTCACACAGTTTGGCATGTTACTTACGTATGCACTGTCGAAAGAAATGCTCCCCTACCTTGATTTGACAAGTGTGTCCAGCCTGATAGATCTTGACGCGACCGTACTATACACGTCACTATCCGCACTGTTAATTAGCCTTCTTTCCTTTTTCCCCGTTCTCTCACAGATTCAGCGAAGCGGAGAGAAACCAGCTCCTCAATCTTTGGCAGACGAGAAGAAACCGTCTTTTACTAAACTTGTCTCCTTCTCATGGCCTCTTGTCCTAGGTCTATTGCTATTTACCGCTCAGTGGGTTTTGCTGCTAGATCTATGAATTGTGCTTTTTTCCTAGCTTGCCTTGAATAATCGATATCTCTGCTCCTTCTTTCATGTATAATGGAGTGGTGTATGATGTTTTTTATAACTTGAGGAGGATAACATGGACGATCTGACCCGCTATCAGCGAGACCGCAATACAGTAATGGCAATCATAAAATACACGCTGTATCTTCTGATCGCCATCATCATCGTTTATTTTTCTACCAAAATTATCATTGTAATCTTCCCTTTTTTATTGGGGTTCGTTCTTGCCAAGGCGTCTCGGCATATAGCAAACGGAGTGATTCGCATCCAGGATTCGATCTCTGGGCGCAAAAAGACTGTACGCATTTATACGCCGCCGAAGCCAGCTCCCGTTAAGAAATCCGTCCTTCGTAAACTGTTATTTCCTATGCCCGCAAAGAAACGCATGTCAAGGCGCGTCCGAATCTCAGTCATTGCATATGTCATTCTCTTGATTCTGTGCATTGCCTCGACAGTATTTTGCGTTACGGCACTCATTGTTCAAATCAATAAGGTAATTAACGCGATACCCGGCTGGTTTGCCGGAACGAATTTTACAGACCGCATCACGAGCTTTCTGACACAATTTTCCGTTGATAACGGCGGTATTCTGAGCTCATCACAGATGGATAAAATTCTTGAATATCTTCAGAATATTCGTGGAGATGCCACCAAAGAAATTCCAACAATCATTACAGGAATGCTTCAGTCTCTCTTGTCCGTCGCAAGCAATATTCCTATTATTTTGTTTTGGATTATTGTCGTCATAATGTCCGGCTTCTACTTTCTTACTGACAGCAAGAAGGTTCTCGATTTCTTTTCAAGGAATATCGACAGCCGTACATTTCGGCATAAATCAATCCTGCTGATCAACCACCTCTCCTCGACATTGTTCCGCGTTCTTGGCGGATATCTTGCGCTATTGATTATTTCCTTTTTCGAGGCGCTATTCATTTTCGTTATTGCACATGTTCCCTATGCGGTTATTCTTGCCCTGATTACGGCAGTTCTCGACTTCATGCCCGTTCTTGGTGTTAGTGCCACCATGGTTCCACTCATCATCTATTTCATCATTCAGGGCAACTATACGGCCGTTCTGATACTCTTCATCGGAATGATGGTCATCACGGTACTTCGAAGAATCATTGAGCCGCCCATTCTGGGAAATGCAATGAACATGCATCCACTGGCCACACTGTTCGCCATGATCGTTGGTGTTGCGATCTGGGGCGCAATTGGCTTCCTAATGGGTCCTGTCGTATTATTGATCGTCATTGAAGTGGCAAGAAGCTTCTCGCTAGATAAGAAGGTCCGCAAATTCGTCGGGAAAACCTTGAGCAAATTCGCCGCACCGGAAGAACAACACGAGGAATGAGCTCAGTTTTTCAAAACAGGGGCGGCACCGTCTTTGTCGCCCATTTTCCCAAGAAACGTAAATACTGGCAAGGGTTTCGCTATGGGCAGATAGTAAAGCATCTGGGCTTTTGGCGTTGACTGAATCTTCTCGCCTGCCTCGTCTGTCATCTTCTCGGCAATAATCGAATCGACATATCCACTTGGAGTCAGCACGAATAATTCGTCACCTTCGTATATCTTGTTGCGCTGAGAAACGATAGCGCATTTTGCTGCTTCGTCGTAGCCCACCACCATGCCCGCAACAAATGCCATGCGCAAATAGGTATCATCGGGAAATATCTGGGCATTTTGGGACGGCGTATCGAAAAAGAACCCCGTTCCAAAGACACGATGAACCGTTCGCTCGAGAATCAGTTTCCATACCGGGTTGGGAGAATAGTTCGACGGATTGTCCAAATAAGCGTCTACCGCTTCCCGATACACCTTTGTTGTCGTTGCGACATAGAAGGTTCCCTTGATTCTTCCCTCGATCTTAAAACTGTCTATTCCTGCGGAAACAAGTTCCGGAATGTGTTCGATCATACAAATGTCTTTCGAATTGAAAATATAGGTGCCGCGAGCATCTTCCTCGACGGGTAATGGTTCGCCCGGGCGTTTCTCTTCACTCACCAGATAATTCCATCTGCACGGCTGTGCACAGGCACCTTGGTTTGCTCCGCGCCCCGTGAAGTAATTCGAGAGCAGGCATCTGCCCGAATAGGACATACACATAGCACCATGCACAAAACACTCCAGGCTCATATCAGGTGGAATCTTATCTCGAATGGCCTTAATCTCCGCCAATGTCAATTCTCGCGCCAAAACAATCCTGCGCGCGCCCTGTTCATACCAGAACAGACAACTATCCGCATTGGTTACACTTGCCTGCGTGCTTATGTGGATTTCAAAATCAGGGAAGAGCTGCTTGATTCTGCGGAATATGCCGGGATCCGAAACAATGAGCGCATCCGCAGCGATGCTGTGATAGAAGATAATCTCTTCATCCACGGCTTCCATATCTTTTTCATGTGCAAGGATATTCATGGTCACATAGCAACGCACGTCCCTCTCATGAGCATATACGATAGCTTCTGCCATCTCATCTCGCGAGAAATTCCCGCTTCCTGCCCGAAGACCGTATGACTTCCCAGATAGATAGACTGCATCGGCTCCATATGCGATTGCAACTCGTAATTTCTCGAAGTCTCCTGCGGGAGACAGTATTTCAATATTACCCATGGCTATTGCTCCGCGTCAGTCGTAGCGGTCGTATCCGTCCAGTTCGCGCTGTATTTCTCAACATTTTGCTGCTGCTCAGCAGCTGTTACGGCAAAAGCCGTTCCCCCATCGATACCCGTCGCACAGAAATAGAGATAATTGCAATTGGGTTCTGGATATAGCGCCGCCTGAATGGCATCTTCGCCTGGCATACATATTGGCCCCGGAGGTAGTCCGGTATTTAGATACGTGTTGTAAGGACTGTCCCAAAGCATATCCGAAGAAGAGGCAGCCCATACGCGATCAAGGCCTGCTTGCTCGCGAAGATAATTGATCGAGGCGCAAGAAGACAAGGCTTCTAGACTTGGGTCGCCGGAATTGAGTCGATTATGGAAAACAGCCGAGATGAATAGCATATCACTGACATCCGTCGTCTCGGATTGTATCAATGAGGCCAGTGTAAAAACCTGGTCAAGTGTCATGCCGAGCTTGGCGGCTCGCGTATAATACTCATCGTACAATTTGGAATCCATATTGCGCAGGAAGGTAGAGACAATCTCCTCTGGCGAGGCGTTAATATCAAATTCATAGGTATCCGGGAACAGATAGCCACTGAGAATGTAGTCGCGCCCGTCTTCTGCAACGATCTGCGATACGAAATCATAATCGACAAATAGATTCGGGCTGTTCATAACGGCATCAAGATCCGCATCGTCAAAGGATAGTCCTGCCTCATGCAGCGCAGCCTTGACTTGGATATATGTCATACCTTCTGGAATCGTAACCGTAACAACCTCCGGCGGCTGGCACAGAAGATACATCATCTCATCGTAGGTAAGATCTTGGACAAGAAAATGGGTTCCGGCCAGATATCCGCCGTCAAACCCATTAAACTTAGACATAAGGGAGAAGATCATTGTGTTATCAATCAGCCCGAGATCCTTAAGTTTCTTGGCAATAGCCGAGGAATCGTCGCCGCTATATACGACGACCATTACTGCGCCTTCGGTATCTGCATTAATATATATCGAGCCGTCTTCAATTTCCGTTTCGAGTTTCGCATAATTCTTTGTCTGGGATATTACATAATTATACCCGAAGAAGATGCCGACAATCCCAGCCAAAACCAATGCGGCAAGCACGATCAGCAAGGTAATCATTCGCTTAATCTTAATTGAAAACATACGGCGATCCCTCGGTTCCTAATTAAGTCAGTCCTTCTTATTTTTCGCTTTCATACGCTGATCTGTATTCAGAAGCCTCTTGCGAAGACGAATGGTCTTCGGCGTAATCTCGCAAAGTTCATCATCTGCAATAAATTCCAAGCACTGTTCAAGGCTGAAATTGACGGGAGGAACAAGCCTTAGCGCATCATCACTTCCAGAAGCTCGCATGTTCGTTACATGCTTCTTCTTGCAGACATTCACAACAACGTCTTCATTCTTCGGATTGGCTCCAACGATCATACCCTCATATACCGCAGTACCTGCGCCAATAAAGAGAAAACCGCGCTCCTGTGCGTTGTAGAGACCGTAGGACATTGCCTCTCCCGTCTCAAAAGCGACGAGCACTCCGTGCGAACGAGTCTCGATTTCACCTGCATATGGCTCAAATCCACAGATAACACTGTTCATTATGCCATTGCCCTTCGTGTCTGTCAAAAACTCAGAACGGTATCCGATAATCCCGCGGGAAGGAACCTTGAATTCCATACGTGTATAACCTTTTTCAGGAGGCAGCATATTAATCATTTCCGCTTTTCTGCGGCCGAGTTTCTCGATGACTGGGCCCACAAATTCTTCCGGAACATCGACAAGAAGCATCTCAACAGGTTCATTTATGGCCCCGTCGATTTCCTTCAAAATGACACGAGGTTTCGAAACCTGAAACTCATACCCCTCACGGCGCATCGTCTCAATCAGGATCGACAGATGAAGCTCGCCTCTTCCCTTAACAACGAATGATTCCATCGTATCCGTCTCTTCAAGGCGCATGGAAACATTGGTCTCCATCTCACGGAAAAGACGATCACGCAGATGACGAGAGTTAACAAATTTTCCCTCTCTGCCTGCGAACGGACTGTTATTCACAGAGAAAGTCATCGAAATTGTCGGTTCATCGATGTTAATAAATGGCAGAGGCTCAACACAGGAAGCATCACACACCGTGTCGCCGATATTGATTTCAGGAATGCCGGCTACACAAATAATCTCGCCAACCGTCGCCGTCTGTACTTCTTGTCTGCCGAGCCCCTGAAAACGCATGAGCTTGACA
>JBPOHB010000089.1:0-2915 GCA_052036055.1 Bacillota bacterium
TTTGATGACTTGCCAGACGATGGAAGTGACTTCGTTAATCTAGATGATGATTTTTCTGGTGATTTAGATTTATTCGGCAAAAAATCTCTCTTTCACTTACTATCTGTTGCTCAGACATGGTTTGGTAGGAAAACATTATCTGATTTGTTGCTGGCAGCGCAAGATGAGTCACTTATGGCAGAAGATATTCGCCAAAGACAAGCGGCGGTGAAAGAATTGTCGGAAAATTTGGTTCTGCTCGAAGAATTCCAAGCAGTTGGGAAGATATCCGGTCAAGATGGAAAAGACCCAAGAGAGCTACTCAATTACGTACAAAATAAATCAGATGATAAACCAATTATTTCAGGCGTTATGTGTGTACTCGCTGCCTTCATTTCATCCCTTGTTATTTGCACACTTTTTCTATCACTTGTGTTCGGGATCATATCTAAATTGTATCTTCTTTCTGCTATTGTCATCTCGATTGTGCTGATTGCTGTGAAATACCAGAAATTCAAGCCTGTCTTTCAATCTGTCGAGGATTTTGATTCAGAGATATCCGGTTACTCGCATCTGTTTTACCAGATAGAAAATACGAATGTGGTTGCACCACTATTAGTTGAGACGAAGAATAATTTGCTTTTTGATCCCAACGGGAAACCCGTTCAATCGTCAAGACGACTTTCAGGTCTTCATCGGATATGCCTTTTCGTACAGACGAGAAGTCAACCCATACTCTTTGTATTTTTGAATATTCTTTTCCAAATCGATTATTTCTGTGTGTATTTTCTGGAAAAATGGAAGCGAGAATCCGGTGAACAACTGGAGTCTTCTATGCGCACACTTGGGATATGGGAAGCCCTAATGAGTCTTGCCTCCGTGTGTCTCATCTATCCAGAATGTGATTTTCCAGTGATTCGCGAAGACGCGGGCGCCTTTTTTGAAGCTAGAGAGCTGGGGCATCCACTTATCATGCGTGATAAGCAAGTCAGAAATCAATTTTCTCTTCTGCGTGGAACTGCATTGATCACAGGATCCAATATGTCGGGCAAAACAACGTTATTGCGCACAGTCGGAATCAATACCGTTTTGGCGTATGCGGGAACGATGTGTTGCGCGAATTCAATTGAATTAGGCATCATGCGTTTAGGCTCATCTATGAGAATAGCTGATAATCTAGGCGAGGGTCTTTCCACATTCTATGCAGAATTGCTACGAATTGAGAAAATTATCAAGAAGGCGAAAATCGAGAAACCTTTCTTATTCCTAATTGATGAAATTTTCCGAGGAACGAACTCCAAAGACAGGACAGAAGGCGCAAAAATCGTCCTTCATAATCTTGCTCATCCGTGGATTATCGGATTGATGTCAACGCATGATTATGAGCTTTGCGAAATTTCTGATTCAGAGGATGTCCAGCTAAAAAACTATCATTTCTCTGAGTATTACGACGAGGATGGCATCCACTTTGACTACAAACTTGCTCCCGGCGTATCTCATTCTGCAAATGCCAGATATCTGATGCGTTTAATTGGTATTGAGTAATTTTATGCGATTATTCAGACTGCAAAACGTAGGTTGCTATTGCAATCATTGATCATCAAGACTAAAATAAATGGGCACAATGTGCAATTACTTCTGGAGGATATTTTCATGAGCTCATTTCCCATGGATAATCACTTTTTCGGCAATACGAATCCTCAGGAACTGGTTGCGAAGTTTGGAACACCGCTTTACGTGTATAATGAGGCGATTTTGCGTGACCGAATGAGAAGAATGGCGCATCTGGTCTCCTACCCGAAATTTACTGCCAATTATTCGATTAAGACAAATTCGAATCTATCTATATTGCAATTGGCACTTGAAGAAGGGCTGAATGCGGACGCGATGTCGCCAGGGGAGATATTTATTCTCCTCAAAGCAGGTTTTCCCAGTGATCGTATTTTCTATGTATCCAATAATGTATCACGTGATGAATTGCAGTTTGCTATTGATCAGGGCGTTGTTATTAGTCTTGACAGCTTATCGCAGCTTGAACTTTTCGGCAGGATCAATTATGGCGGAAGATGTGCTGTCCGGCTAAACCCTGGTATTGGTGCAGGACATCATGCGAAGGTCATTACAGCAGGTAAGAAGACAAAATTTGCCATTGCTCGTGAGGATATTCCGGCTATTTTTGCGATAGCTGATAAATATGATCTTAAGATTATTGGAATTAATCAGCACATCGGTTCGCTGTTTATGGATTCTACGCCGTTTCTTGCCGCAGTTGATCAATTTCTGGAATATGCATCTGCGTTTAAAGATCTTGAGTTTATTGACTTTGGGGGCGGATTTGGAATTCCATACCACAAAAAAGAGGGAGAAATGGAATTTGATCTGTCAGAATTTTCGACACGTCTTGATGCTATCATTGAGAAGTGGATTCAAATTGATGGTAGAGATATTCTTTTTAAGACAGAGCCTGGTCGATATATTGCGGCGGAAGGAGGCGTTCTTCTTGGTAGTGTATATGCGACTAAGATGAATAGCGACGTCAGATATATTGGAACCGATATTGGGATGAATGTTCTCGTCAGACCAACGATGTATAATTCCTTTCATGAAATAGAGGTGTATCGTGACGGGAAATACATTTCTGAAGAAGGACCGTGCGAGGTGGTAACCGTTGTGGGTAACATCTGTGAGACAGGAGATATTCTTGCAAGAGACAGAGTACTTCCGAAAATATGCGAGGGTGATGTGCTATGTGTTTTGGATGCGGGAGCATATGGATATTCTATGTGCTCAAACTACAATAACCGCTTGCGACCCGCTGAAGTCATGATTGGACAAGACGGAGAACCCCGGCTCATTCGAAGAAGAGAGACGCTTGATGATCTTCTGACAAATTTCCCCGACGCGTAGTTTGGTTGCGGCGTTCATTTATTTGAAAG
>JBPOHB010000179.1:0-9374 GCA_052036055.1 Bacillota bacterium
TTCAGTTCAAAGATGTGCGTGGGGTTGAGGTTACGGGAACAAATACCATGTATAATCGTTATGATACAGGGACGATTCTGCCTGGTGAGATTGTGGAAATTACATTCACACAGACGCTTCCTTTGCCGGGAAACGAAGGGTATCTCCTCAGCCTCGGCTGCACGGGATACGAAGGCGAAGATTTTGTCGTATACCACCGTTTGTATGACATTGCACCCATGCAGACGATCAGCGAGAAAATGTCCGTTGGATTCTTTGATCCCGGCTCTGAAATCGAAGTGCGAAAAATCTAGAGAAGGATAAGGAGCATCGGATGGAAAGTCGACTCAATCTGAAATGGTATAATCCGGACCACGTTTACAGTGACGGTGATATTGAAGAAGAAATCTATCAGCTTCTTTCATCCGGAAAAACAGAGAAGGATCTGCTGCGAGAAGATGACCGCTGGCCAATTCTTTATCATTTTTCGCCGGATCGCCAGAATGTTGTCCGTTTCCTTCCCGTCCAGAAGACAGACTCTGTACTTGAAATTGGCTCAGGAATGGGGGCAATTACGAAGGCCCTCTGCGAAAAAGCCAAGTCGGTAACCTGTGTTGACTTGTCTTTGCAAAGATGCAAAGTCAATGCGCTTCGCAATCAGTCACAGGAGAATCTCGAGGTCATTGTCGCAAACATTAACGCGATTCCTTTTCGGAAAAAGTTTGACTGGGTCACGCTTGTCGGTGTGCTCGAATATAGTGGGTGCTACACAAACGGGGAGAACCCCTATTTGGATTTCCTAAAGAAGGCGCTATCTCTCGTGCGTGTCGGTGGGCATCTCGTGATCGCGATTGAGAACCGAATGGGACTTAAATATTTTGCTGGAGCGAAGGAAGATCACTATGGAAAGCCTTTTGTGGGTTTGGATGGTTATCTTGAGGATCGCGGCATCAGGACTTTCTCCCTTCCGGAGATAAAAGAACTACTTGCTCAGGCGAATTGTGATAAATACGAGCTGTTTTTACCTTTTCCGGATTATAAATTCGCCTATTCCATCGTGTCGGCGGATGAACCAACTTTTTTCCCGGGCTCCACAGTCCGAGAACAGAATTTCGGTGCCTATACGACGCGGACATTCAACCAGAAGGCTGTATATTCTTCTCTTATTGAACAAGGTGATTTTGCTGCGTTTGCCAATTCTTTCCTTCTGGTTATTGAACGGCCAAAAGCATAAGGTCAGATACTTCTAGCATAACATGGGGTGTTGTATGAAAACTTTATATGTGAAATACTCTTCAGCGCGAAACGATCGATTTAATATTGTAACCTCCATTTTGCGCGATGATAACGGCAGACAGATCGTGCGAAAAGAGGCAATATCAAAAGAAGGGCTTCCTCATATTGCGCAGATCTACAATAATGCCTGTGCACTTGCAGATGGGCAGAAGATTCTGTCTCTCCCATCCTGCTCACTGGATAGCGAGCATTTTGATTCGGAGTACGTACCGGGGACTACACTTGACAAAGAGATACGCTCAGCGATTGCACATAAGGACAGGAAGCAATTTCTGGAGATGTTTGATTCATACAAGAAAATTCTTCTGTCCTTTCCGTCTGTTACATGTAATCCATCACAATCCCCTGATTTTCTGGCAAAATTCGGCATGTGTGACCAGTCATTTTTGTGTATGAAGCTTGGTTGCGTGGATATGATACCGGAAAATATCGTTCGTGCAGAAGACCAATCCCTTTGGGCAATTGATCCGGAGTGGTTTGTTGACGGCCCGATCCCTGTCGATTTTGTTCTGTTTCGTGCGGCGTCGATTAGTATACTTCATGGCGGCGAGACCCTCGCTTCCTTGATTTCAGAAGAAGAGCTTCTGTCACATCTTGGCATTTTGGAGAACCGGTCGCTTTTCCGGAAGTGGGAAGACCAATATACGCGAAGCATTTACGAAGGCGGAATGTATTCTTTGCAGGACTCGTATCTTTTGCCGATTAATTCCTTTGATACATGGGAACATAACATACCCCAAACAGTTAGAAGTTCGGTCTATTACGGAGTCACAGACTATTTGTCTGAAGAAAAGTGTGTCAGAAAAGAGATTCGCACAAAGCGAGAGATCAGCATCACGTATTTGCTTTCCGAGCCAACAATGATTCGAAATATCCGATGGGATCCTTGCGAGGATGCTCATCTTGCTCTGCGTGCTTGTAAAATCACCCTTTCAAATGAAGGCGAGGAGGTTGCAAGCTCTTCCTCTTTTCAAACAAATGCCGGAATCGTTGAGGATCTTTTCTGGGGATTCCTGACTCTCGATCCGCAGATTCATTTCTCTTTTGATCGGACAATCACCATTGACAAGATTTCCGTTTCTGCTGTGATTGATTGGTGCTCCTATGCCAATATGCAAGAACACCTCCTTGTTCCGGCACAAAGAAGAATATGGACAATACAACACGAGAGAAATCAAGCTTGGGAAGAAACCAGACAGACACAGGAATTGGTAACACAGACACAGGAATTGGTAACACAGACACAGGATTTGGTAACACAGACACAGGATTCACTAACAAAGACACAGGAAGCACTCAATGAATGCAACGAAGAAGTAAAACGCCTGAAGAAGGAAGTATTGTCTGGTAAGCAGCAAGCTGCGGATGCAGAATTTCGCCATTTGCACCAAAGCCGCATTTTGCAAGATACAAAGGCAAAACTGCAAAGAACCAAGCAATCCAAAGCCGTTAAGCTTGTTTTTCCGATTCGCTTCATCATGAAGAAAGCAAGAATTCTGAGAAATCCCCTGAACGGGCTGACTTCTCTGCCACAGACGGCAGGCCATTCGCTTCTTCCTACGCAAGCAGGAACGCTGCAAGTCATAGGTGATGATCCGCAGCTGATCACGCAAGGACATTATAAAGCAGGGCTCTATTTGTTTTCATGGGATGCAGCCGCCAAGAAGCGGGCGCTCCTTAAGCTGTATCCTGATTACGGCAAAGGAATCAGCGAGCTTGAGAGCAGACCTCTTGGCTATATCACGACAATTTTTTCGCATCACGAGCATTTCTTCTATCTTCATTCAGACGCTTCCATGATACGAATGGATCCCGGCGAAGGCGGCGAAAACGAACTGAGCATCGTTTCGTTTAACTATATGCGCCTCGGAATTTTCTCTGCGATCCGTGTGGGGCTCAGTCTCATATCCGCTCAGACACACTTCCCCCGATATAGGCTTCTGGGACATTTTGCCAAGCTGTGTCTCACTGGCAAAAAGCGCGAAGCGATGGGGGCTTTTTCAAATGCATTCCGAGCGCATGGTGCGGAAATATCATCTGCTGATGAGAATGATGCTTACCAGCAGTACGTCGAAGATACGCGCCTGTCCGAGGATATGATCGAGCAGCAATCCCGCGCAGCGGCAGTTTTTGCCTATCAGCCTGTCATTAGTGTCATTGTACCTGTCTACAACACAAATGAATCCATGCTGATTGACATGATCGAATCTGTGCGTTCACAAACATATGAGAAGTGGGAATTGTGTCTTGCCGACGGCCATTCGCAGAAGGAACATGTCGCGCCTGTCCTGGAGCGCTATGCGCAGATGGATTCTCGCATCAAGATTAAGCTCTTGTCCGAAAATCTTGGAATTGCTGGAAATACGAATGAGGCGCTTGCACTTGCTACGGGCGCATATATCTCTCTTTTAGATCATGATGATCTCCTTTCTGTGAATGCGCTTTTTGAGGTGGTTAAGGCGATAAACGAAAATAATCGTCCAGAGGTTATCTATTCGGACGAGGACAAAATCACATTTGATGGGAAGAAACGCTTCTTCCCGCATTTCAAACCGGATTGGAGCCCAGATCTGCTTCGTTCATACAACTACATCACGCATCTATTTACGGCAAAAAGAGATCTTGTCGCGCAAGTCGGCAATTTCCTTCCTGGCTATGATGGCAGTCAGGATCATGATCTGATTCTTCGGACGACGGAAAGGGCAAAGAACATTGTTCACATTCCCTTAATTCTCTATCACTGGAGAAGCCATTCAGAATCGACGGCTGAGAATCAAGGCAATAAATCCTATACGCTTGACGCTGGCGTCCGTGCCATTTCTGCCCACCTTAAGAGAGTCGGATACGAGGGAACGGTATCGTACGATGCAAGGTACGGATTCTATCATGTGGATTACAAATTGGTCGAGACACCTCTTGTGTCGATCATTATCCCGAACTATGAGCACTATGAAGATTTGCATCGCTGCATCGAGTCAATCTACAGCCTCTCAACGTATAAGAACTTTGAAGTAATCGTAGTCGAGAATAACAGCAAATCCAAGGAAATTTTCGAATACTATGAAGAGATTAAAGAGAAGTATGGTGTGAAAGTGATCACCTGGCCCGATGCCTTCAACTATTCTGCAATCAATAATTTCGCTGTCACACATTCATCAGGGAAGTATCTTCTGTTTCTGAACAACGATACGGAAGTAATTTCGCCGGACTACATGGAACAGCTACTCTCGTACGCGCAGCGTACGGACGTCGGAGCTGTCGGTGCCCGTTTGTATTATCCCGACGATACAATCCAGCATGCGGGTGTTGTTCTTGGCTTCCAGGGCATAGCAGGACACGCTTTCTCTCGTATCTCGAAAGAAGATCCGGGGTATATGGCAAGAGCCTTTGTCGTGGCAGATGTATCCGCCGTAACAGCAGCATGTATGATGCTCGCAAGAAAGACATTCGATGAAATATCCGGGTTCGACGAGTCACTGTGCGTTGCATTTAACGACATCGACTTGTGCATGAAGATTCTTGATACTGGCAGATACAACGTCTACAATCCCGGCGCAGAATTGTATCATCATGAATCTGTCTCACGAGGGGCAGAGGATACTGACGAGAAGAGGGAGCGATTCGCATCAGAAATCGCGTGTTTCAAAGATAAATGGGGAGATAAGTTATCCGCAGGCGACCCGTATTACAATCCGCATCTCGATCTTGAGAAGGTTCCATTTCGAATATCCGGGAAATAGTGAGGAAGCATGAAGCATATTTCAGTAGCAATTGTGACATACAATAACGAGAAGACGATTGCACGAACGATTGAGTCGCTTCTATTGTACTGGCCGCAATTTACCGAGCGGAAATTGTACGTGATTGATAATGGATCACAAGATAAGACGCTAGAAATTATATCTTCGTATCAGGATCGGCTGACTGTCATCTCATCTCCATCCGGAAATGTCGGATTTGGGTCGGCGCACAATCTGGTTCTTCCGTACCTGGACACAGATTACCATATCATCATGAATCCGGACGTGACAATTCTCGACAATTATTCTATCGAGAGAATGACCCAATATCTGGATGGACATACGGAAGTCGGCATGGTGGTTCCTCAGATTCTGGATGAAGCGGGAACGCTTCAATATCTTTGCAGAAGAAACCCCACGATACTCGATCTGACGATCCGCTTTCTGCCAGGGAATGTAATGCCAAAAAGGCAGGCATACCACGCGATGAAAGATTCTGATTATGCGAGACCGTTTCCTGTCGAATTTGCATCGGGTTGCTTCATGATGATTCGTACATCTCTGTTTCGGAGTCTGCACGGCTTTGACGAGAAGTTCTTCCTGTATGCCGAGGACGCGGATCTGACCAGGCGTGTAAACATGATTATGAGGACAGACTATGTGCCGACAGCCAAGGTCTGCCATCTATGGGAACGCGCCTCCTATCGCAGCCTGAAAATGATGCGGATTCATCTGAAATCACTTCACACCTATTTTAAGAAATGGGGGTGCAGACTCAAGTGAATTCTGTCGCAATGGCCACATATCAAGGCATGCCGTATCTTTCAAAGCAACTTGCGAGCATTCTGTCGCAAATGAATGCAGAGGATGAAATTGTCATTTCTGATAATGGGTCAACCGACGGCACGTATGAATTTCTTCTTGCGCGAGCCGAGGAAGATAAGCGGATATGTCTTTTTCTCTACACGGATATTCGCGGAGTGCAGGCAAATTTTCAAAATGCACTGTCTCATTGTTCGGGCGAGATCATTTACTTAGCGGATCAAGATGATATTTGGCTCCCCAATCGAGTCCAAACCATTCACACGCTCTTTTGTTCGGATCTGGAGTTATTAGCTGTACAGACCGATGCTTCTGTGATGGATCAAGACGGCACGATCACAGAGGAATCATTTTTTCGCTATCGCAACTGTGGTGCAGGCGTTTGCAAGAATATCTGGAAAAATACATGGCAGGGTTGCAGTATGGCTTTCCGAAAAGAAATTTTGTCGGCGGCGCTTCCTTTTCCTGCACGGATACCCATGCATGACATGTGGATTGGTCTTCTCTGTGAACTTGCAGGCAGTGTAATCTTCTACCCGGATATTTTGCTCCTATATCGACGTCATGATCGGAATGTATCCCCATTCACACCGTCGCATTTCTCTCAGCGACTGGTGTGGCGCCTAACAATAGTCTTTCAGATCGTCCGACACATTCCTTCGATTCTCCGTGTGCGAAAACTGTTAAAGCACCGTTCTTTCTGATACAATGTCAAAGAGCAATTTTGTGCAGCAACATGTTTGCAGCACTGCCTGAAAGAGGAATTCATATGAAGCCAGACAGTGGAGCGCAGAAAGAGCGCATTATCCTTAATCGCAGGCGTTCTGTATACGCACATTTATTTAAGATCATGTATATTGTCGGAGAAATTATCCTGATGAATGCAGGATTCATTTTGACGATCTTTTTGTGGTATCGGAATACGGATGCTACGTTTGATACCAGCTTTCGCCAATTCCTGTACACGACTTCCATTCTGACGATTTTTGCCGTTATCTATATCGACTATCTTGGTATGACACACTTTTTCAGGAAAAACCGAACGGACATCGCATCTTCGAGTTTCCAATTTGTATTTCTCATCATTGTCACCGCAGCGGCAATCGCCTTTTTCCTTAAGTGGTTCAGCGTATTCCGATACGGCTTAGTGGTGGGGTCCGCTGTTGTATTTCTGGTGACCGTCCTATGGTCGATTCTCTGCCTGGAATTTAGCAAGGTTATTTATTCAAAGGGGAAGCTTCTGATCCTTGCGGCCTCGGTAGAGGATGCGGACAAGCTGTATATGAAGGTGCGTGGCGAACTCAAGAAACTGCATATTGACTATCTTGGATATCGCGTTCTTGACGAGGACATCAAAATCGTTCACAAGTGCATTAAAGAGAGCACAGAAATACTTATTTCTTCTTCAATTAGCGAGGCATCCAAAGCGGAACTATTTTTGTACTGTGCCAACCGAGACAAGACCATTTATGTTGTGCCCCAATTTTCAGACCTTATGTATTCTAAATTTCGCATGATTCAGTTTATGGATATGCCCACCTTCATGATTGACAGTCTGGGGCTTACATTTCAGCAACGCGTGCTGAAACGTACTTTTGATGTGCTATTTTCATTGCTGGTTATGGTTATTCTGTCACCCGTTTTCCTTGTCATTTCTATATGTGTTCGATTGGATTCAAAGGGGAAAGCCCTGTATTCTCAGGAACGAATAACGCGATCTGGCAAGGTATACAAGGTCTACAAATTCAGAACGATGGTAGACGCTGCGGAGGAACGCTTTGGAGATTATCAGGCGACGCCGGAGGATCCTAGAATTACCCGTGTCGGGAAATTTCTGCGTAACACGCACCTTGACGAACTTCCACAATTTTATAATATATTGTGCGGAGACATGTCGGTTGTTGGTCCGCGATCGGATCGTCCGACTACGATTCATGAATTTGAAGAGAATATTCCAGGATATAACCAGAGGCTTAAGGTTAAGGCGGGACTGACCGGAATGGCGCAAATCTACGGAAAGTATAATTCGGATCCCGGCGATAAACTGACCTTCGATGTGATGTACATCAAGAATTACAGCTTTCTGACTGACATTAAGATCATCCTACAGACGATACGAACCATGTTTCCAGATAATAACTATCTTGTACAGGAAGATTGTGAGAACTGGGAATATACACCGAAGCATCTCTGATCGGTCATGCCGGAACCGTTATCGGGTCGGAAAATGCGCATAGCACATATGTGCAGCAAGAAATTGCGGCAAGAATGTCGGTAATATAGGCTCTCTTCTTGAGCGCATAAGGCATGGATACAATCGATTGAAAAGAGCAAAGAAAATCAGACTGCTGAGACTTGTATATTGCGTGGAAGTCACTGAAAACTTCAATGATTTTCTCTGAAGACAGTTCACCAAGTACTTTTGCAGAATCCATCTCCGGCTTCATTCGGCACAATGCCTCAATTGTTTCCTGATTCTCGTAGTAAAAATCTCGCATCTCGTGCTCATAATTGAGGTGGCGCTTCGCTCCGTCGATTCCTTCACCCTGATGGGCAACACAGAAAAAGTCGCAAAGGTAATGACTGATGATACCAAGGCGAAGAGAGAAGATGGGAGAAAAGAAGAATTGCTCCGCATGATGTCTGCGATGCTTGACGAGGGAAATCATGAGTTTCTTATATATATAAGGAACAGATTTTGCAGCATAGTGAGGATGAAGGAGAGGTAAAGGACTTATATCGGGAAGGATATTTCCGATAGCATACCAGATTGGGGCGATATGAATCGTATCGTTTCCGGGCAATGCGGCCAGAACATTTTCGCGAATAAGCCTGCCCATATCCTTGTGAAGTTTCGTAACCATCTGTGAAGCCTCCGTCTGTCATAAACCGTCGATGCAAATATATTATACTCTCGTACTCGGAATTGTACAGTGAATACTATGCAATTCCACGAGAAAAAGAGGACAAATAAATTGATATAATCGTGATAATGTGGCTTGCATCTTTTATGCGAGTATAGTAACTTTTATATGGATAGTTTTTCGTATCCGCTTTGAATGTGAAATTAATTTTTTACTTTCTCTATTATATTTATCACGGGGGTCGTATGAAGAAGTCTAAGGGCAAGAGAACGCTGTCACGTAAAGGAATCCTGATTGTATCAATCGCAGTTGCCACACTTGCCATTATTGGTGTTGCAGCGTATTTTGTTTTGTTTTCGGGCGATACATACCCGGTTACCCTCCCAGATGGTAGCACAGAGAAAGTAAGCATGGATACGATGGAGAAAGAACTTGATCGCGATACATATTACGACGGCATCACGATAAATGGAGTTGATGTATCTGGCAAGACAAAAGACGAAGTATTGGCGATGTTCGCAGATGATCCGTCGCTTGACTCTCCGACAGTTAAGCTAACGCTTTCCGTTGCGGGGACAGATTATCCGATTGATGCGGAGGACCTAAGTCTCGCTTCCAATTTAAATGAAATGATTGATGAAGCATACAATTATGCGAGAACGAGTGTGAGCAC
>JBPOHB010000192.1:0-16108 GCA_052036055.1 Bacillota bacterium
CATCATATATACTCTTTTTATTCTACTAAATCGCGCGTCATTGTCAATCACTTCATGCAAAATGCTGAGCCCAATAATATGTTCCATTGCAATAGTAGCACGAGATCCCAATCATTGTATAATTGCCTAGAATATTTGCTGCATGTCCCGGAGATGCCATCCATTCATTTACGACTTGTTCAGCCGAAGTCTGACCATATGCAAGATTCTCTCCTAATTGCATCTGATCGCCTGCCGTCCACCATGCAGACCCATCAGGTCTGGTATGAGACCAGCATACAACCGCTTCGGTAACACGAATATTTGCAGAAGCGGTGAGGGTATCATTCCACGTCAGTGCGCCTAATCCTGCATTGCTTCTCTGTTGATTCACATAGGCAAGAACATCCGATGCCATTTGTGTCTGATATGTGCCAGAAGTATCACCAAGTACAGCTGTTTCTGGAGAAGTAGTCGTGGCAGTGGTCGTCGCCGTTGTCGTGGCAGTGGTCGTGGCAGTGGTTTTTGGCGTTTGCGTGGTAGCTGTCGTTGCTTCAGGAGTAGTCTCTTGTAAGGCGGTCTCCGGAGGAATTGTCTCTTCGACAGGTATTGTCTCCGTTGCTTCCTGGCTCATCTCACTATATTGCGTACTATCTGTTACAAATATGCTCTCATTTATCGATACAGTGGGTTCTGTCTCACTATCTGTGATTTCTGCAGTTGTCTCGATTGTCGCTGTCTCACTTGTTGTCTGTGTCTGGGGATTCAGAAAACTTGCAACCGTATCTCGAACCACTGGCGCATTGGAATAGATCGCTCCGCCGGAGACCGTTGCTAATAAAGTGGCAGCTGAAATTGCCGCTACCTTATGCTGTGTAAATAATAAGAAGAGTACGTTTGCCTTCATATCATTCATCCCCCGTCTCATTGCCCGATTCATTTTGAATCAGACAGATTATATGTGATCGTCACAATGTTCCCGTTTCTTCATATCTAGCATACGTCCTATCACGAGAAAAATCTTATTCATTCCGTGATCGAATTGTGACGTAATTGTGAAGTTTGTCACAATTGCGCAATCGTTCGATCATTTTTCGGGGTTTGTTGTAACAATTGCGTATTGCGCGCCAACTTGAGGAATAGAAGAAAAGGACAAAAAAGTGACGGTACGGGCAACACTCCCGTATCCGTCATTTCTTTTTTTGAACATCCATGAAAGGGTGCCTCATGAACGTTCCTTCTTATCCAAAACAATTCACGCGATCCGACTGCCTTATACAAATTCGGTAACAGCGCAGAGAATTGGTTTAGTCGATGATGCCAGTACTACTCTATGGCGCTTTCTTTGATACTGCCGTGATAACCACCGAAGGCGTTCCTGTCGTGCTCTTAACAAATATTGAACTTGATGAGCTATATGCCGCCATCTTCACTGTCACATAATTTCCGCTTTGTGACACAATTTTTGCGCCCCAATCATATCCGACTGTCGCGCCTGTCGGCACGTAAATCTTCAAGTACTGTACGTACGAAGCACTTACGATTTGCAGTGACACCCTGTAATTATATGCTTGACCCCAAGATGAAATATCCTGTACATTCGTCGAGGTGCCAGTAAGTGCTTTTGGCACGGCTGGTGTGGCAGTCGGTGTTGCTGTCGGCTTCACTGTCGGTGTTGCTGTTGGTGCGACTGTCGGTGCGACTGTTGGTGCTACCGTCGGTGCGACTGTTGGTGCGACCGTCGGTGCGACTGTTGGTGCGACGGTTGGTGCGACGGTTGGTGCGACGGTTGGTGCGGTCGTCGGTATCGGTGTTGCCGTTGCCGCAGATGTCGGTGCAACCGTTATCGCGCCCACCGAAGGAAGAGGTGTAGGTGTCTCAACAGATACTCCGCTTTCCGTTAAGCTATTAACCTGGCTCATTGCAGTATCATAGTTTGCTGCCTTCGCATCTACGACAGATGCAACACTCTTTGCACGATTCATATAGCTAGTTGCCGAAATAGCAACTGCTGACGACATAATGACAATAATCGAAATTGTTGCAATCATTTCAATAAGCGTGAAACCCTTTTTATTCATATTATTCTTCATGCTATTCACCCCTTACATCATCCCTCTAGCAAAGTTCTTCTGCTAGCACGGCGAGTTGTGTTGTACTCGTCTGATCTGTAAGTACATGATAGCACGCAAATAGCAACATTTCTACACATTCGTGACACATTTGCCATATTTTTTCACATTTTGCGGTTTTTAAGTGGTTTTCGCGCTGATTTTGCTTCTCCCGCGAGAAAAAAGCAATTTCTTTTGCTGTTTTAGCAGGGAATTGTGAAACATTCACATAACTTTAACTTGGCATTAACTGGCGGCAGATATCAATGATCTGACCGCCTTATTTCCTTCACAATCGATAGAAGTGTTTCTTGGTCATTTTCAACAGTTCCGTCTACTACAAGCAGAAGCAGCTTCGAAAGCAGTTCTCCTATTCCTGGCCCTTGTTCAATGCCAAGCGCAAGAAGATCTTTCCCCGTAATTGCAAGATGATTGAGTGAGAAACATGCATCTTCTGCTCGTACCTTATCTGCGATACGAGAAATTTGCTCATAGTCCGCAAGCCGAGAGAAGCTCATTTTTGATTGTGCCAGAGCATCCGCTCGTTTTAGCATAAGCAGATCCGAAAATGATTTCTCCCCAAATTGGCAGAGTCTGCGTTTTACACTTTTTTCCGTTATATCAATCGGAATGTCATGATTCGACACAAGTAAGGCAACGTCTTCTCGTGTCATATGGTCAGATTTATACGAAGTCATAATTTGTCGTGCGATATCGGCGCTGATTTTCTGATGCCCATAGAAATGCCCGACGCCGTCAGCACCAAGTGAGAAACAAAGTGGCTTCCCAATGTCGTGGAAAAATGCGGCAAGGCGAAGTGTCTTTTGCGCTGGTATATTCTTTACTGTCTCAACCGTATGTTCCCATACATCAAAACGGTGGTGAGGGTTATGTTGATTACATCCGATCATCGGAAGAATATCTGGGAAAATGACGCCGATTATGTCTTCATATTGAAGCAATACTTCTGCAACATGCTCTCCGCACAACAAGCCGACGAACTCGTTCCAAATTCGTTCCGATGATATCTTGTGCAGAAGATGGCATTTCGCATGCAGAGCGATAGCCGTATCCCCTTCCACTGAAAATCCCAGTGTAGCCTGAAACCGAAGCGCCCGAAGAATCCGCAGCGGATCTTCCTCCATTCGCGCACTCGGCTCTCCGACTGCGCGAATGATCTTGTTCTCGATATCTGCCATTCCGCTTATGTAGTCTACGATCATGCCATCCTTTGTCATGGCAAGCGCATTGATGGTTAAGTCTCGTCTCTTGACATCTTCCGCTAAACTTTGCGAAAAATGGACTTGATCCGGTCTTCTGGAATCCGTATATTTCCCCTCAACACGATATGTTGTCACTTCAATTGACTTATCCTGGAAAAGCACCGTAACCGTTCCGTGTTTAATCCCTGTCGGGATTATATAGCTTCTTCCAAATATATCTTGTACTTGTGATGGAACAGCATTCGTAGCGATGTCAAAGTCATACGGAGTCATCCCAAGAATAAGGTCGCGAACCGCTCCACCAACAAGAAACGCTTCAAAACCAGAACTTTCAAGCACTTCCATGCATGAGCGAACGCTACTTGGAATTTGCAATTCTCTATTCTTTGAATCCGACAAGTGTCTGTTGTCCATTTTTCCCTCGCGAAATACAATACGCCTATTCACTAAAAACATAATAGCAGTACAAAAACAAATGTGCACACGAAATCATATTTGGTATTCTATATGAAAAGGAATCTTTCAGGAGGCAACTTATGAGCACACATCCCATGCGGCGTGCAAATGCAGCAATTACAGATCCCCTTTCCATAGAAAAACTCATTGTGTCGGCATCCGTTTGTCATCTGGCGTTATGTGACGGAAATACCCCCTATGTTGTACCCATGAATTATGGGTATGCTGATGGTGTATTCTATTTGCACTGCGCAAAAGAAGGGCGAAAGCTCGATATTCTTCGTGAAAATAACAACGTGTGTATTGAAATTACGATCCATAGTCAACTCATATCAGCCGACGAACCTTGCGCGTGGTCAACAAAATATACGAGCATTATCGCAAGCGGACACGCATATGTTATAGAGACTCCTGACGAAGTCGCCGAGAAACTTGACACGTTTATGAAGGCATATGACCACAAGGACGGGCACACATTCAATCCATCTTCTCTTGCGCGTACGAATATCATCAAGGTCATCCCTGACAACATCTCCTGCAAAAGTACAATGTAGCAACTGAATCAGGATCCCGTTCCCGAGTATTTCATTGCGCCGCGCATCCAAAGTTTATAGGCCCCAAAGAAAAAAACGAGGGCGACAAGAGGCGTCAAATAAGATAAGGGATGAATATGTCCGGGTCGCAGAAACAGCAAGCTTGGGTAATACGAAATAAATCCGATCGGAATAAAAAATGAGAAAAAGATCTGGAATGCCAGATTAAATATTGTGACGGGATATTTAGCATAATCTTTAAATCGGAAAAGGAAAACCATCACCATTCCTGAATTCATAATCCAGAAGCAGGTCGCCGCAGCGGCTGTCATCATCGCAATCATGATAAGCGATGCTGAAATCATTGCGATGATTAGCAACAGAATTGTCTGGAAATTGACAGGAATTGCCAGATGTTCCCACGAATAGATGAGAATCGCAAGTCCAAACACGAGTTGTCCGACTCCTTTTACATCTATGACTTCAGAAACAAAATAGAAATACAAGTTGAGCGGGCGAAAACAGTACTTCACAAAATCGCCGGAATACACCGCGAAGCGAAGCGACCAGTTGTTATCAAAAAATAGCTGAACAGGTGTGAGCGCAAGCAGCGAAAAAGCATACAAGAAAATCATTTCGTGATAGGTCCAACCTTTGATGGAAGGAAAGTTCTGGAAGATCAGCCAGAACGCAACAAATCCCGAAATATTCGTTGCAAGCATGCCAAGAACAGAAATAAAAAAGTCGGCTCTGTAGTGCATTTTGGATTTGATATCCTGCGTAATAATCATCAGGTATATTTTGGGGTAGAAAAGAAGACTCCTCTTTGTCCTCTGTTCCAACTGAATCTCTGACATAATTGCTTCCCTCCTTCTTAGCCTCCGTTAACGGTAATAACCTTTGATGCATGTCTGAAAAATAGTCGCGCAAGAACAAGCATCGCCAATGACCAGAATGCCTGGATGCCGAGGTATTTCCCATAATCAGCGAAAGACAGAGAGTCGGAAATCAGTATTTGTAGAGGGACGTTATAAATTGCCTGAAATGGTAAATACATCACGACGGTATGAAAAGCATGCGGGAAAAATGCAATCGGTATCGTTGCGCCGGATAAAAGCAGAACAATCACTTCCTTCATCATGTTAATGCCCCAGAATGATTGTGTGTATAGACAAAGCGTTCCGATCATAAAATCAATGCAAAAATTGATTATTATGGAAAAGATAAGCGACATTGCAAAAAACAGGATGTTCACACCAATGGGTATTCGCCAAGAGCTTAAGAAATCCACAATTAGAAATGTCGGCAGAAAAGTAACCATAAAACCTGTCGCGATATTTCCGGACTGATTAAAGAACTGATAAAGGAAAAAATCCGTCGGCTTTGTAAAATATAGCGAAAACTGACCAGATTGAATATCTCTCCCCATCTGCCAGACAAGATACACTTCGACGAGCGAGAAGATTGCGCTGGCAAGCGTCAGATAGATGAGCGTATCTGAAAACGTCATTCCATTGACAACGCCAGTCGGCGTTGATTCATAGATGGCACGCCAAAGGAAATACACAACGATCATGTAGATAATATTCCCTACGAAATTCAGTGCCATCGACATGCGAAAGGCTGTCAGTTCAAGAATTCCTCCGCGCGTTAGTGCGAAATAGCGCCGGAAGGGTAGCTTAGGGGTCTGACTCTCTGCCATGATTACACCTCTCCTCCCGCCAATAGATCTGCTGTCTTATCTGCTTCTCCCTCATAAATCTTCCGGATGACCGACTCCGTCGATATTTCCTCGATTCCCATGTCCTTGACATGGACGATCTCCTGCATTGCTGCAAGAACCGTAATGAGCGCTACTTCATCTTCAGGGACAAGAAGATTCAGGTTGCATTCCGAAGATGACATAACGACATTTTGTGCCTGCGGACACAAAACGAGAAGCTCCTTCGTCCACATCTCTACCTTCTCTGGCGAAATGTCGTCATATCCTGCAGGTTGTATGCGAAGCGTGCGGTATGACCCGAAAAACTGCTTGAGGTTCGTAATCGAGTCATCGTATATCTGCTTGCCATGGTCAATAATCATGATGCGCTTGCAAAGGGCCTCAACATCTCCCATATCATGCGTGGTGAGTACTACCGTGGTTCCCTTCTCACGATTCAGAAAGGATATGAGTTCACGGATCTTGGATTTCATTGATACATCCAACCCAATCGTCGGCTCATCCAGAAAGACGACGCCTGGATCGTGAAGAAACGATGCAAGAATATCACAGAGCGTTCTCTGTCCTAAGGACATCTGGCGAACAGGTTTACTATATAGCTCGCTTACGCCAACTAGATCATCGAACATTTTAAGATTCTTATTGTAGGCGGCATCCGATACGCCATAGATTTCCTTCAAAATACGAAAAGACTCAATTACAGGAAGCGCCCACCATAATTGCGTCCGTTGTCCGAAAACAACACCAATATGCTGTGCGTTTAGTTTCCTATTCTGGTACGGAACACGATCGTTTACAAGAATCTTGCCGGAAGTCGGTTCCAAAATCCCCGTCATCATCTTAATCGTCGTAGATTTCCCGGCACCGTTTGGCCCTAAATACCCGACCATCTCGCCTTCTTCAATCTTCATACTAACGTGATCAACGGCTACGACATCTTTGTAGTCCCTTGAAAACAAATCCTGAATCGACCCCTTGAGTCCTGTATGGCGATTCAGAACTCTGAAAACCTTGGTGATTTCTTCTAATTCAATTACTGTGCTCATGATGACCTCCGCTCCCAAAGCAAACAATCGTTCGTTTCATTATTGTAGTAATTTGAAGTAAGAAAGTCAAGGCTGAATTTTCATTTTAATATTGATTTATTTGACTTTATTATTGACTTCATATATATATATATATATACTTAATTTGTGTTGCGCTTATGCGACATAGTTTGACTCACGTGCGGCTCAAATAGTATATTTAGTATGAGAAAGAGGGATTTATGAAGCGTACAAGCAAGTGTCTGTTGAAAGTCCTTTCCGTTGTTATTATTATCTCATGCATCTTTCCCGTATGCGGCGTTGCTGCTATGCCAACAAGTGTTCAGAACACCTATTGGTCAGCAATTGTTAGCACGGCAACGGGTCAACTAAACAAGCCTTATGTCTATGGTGCAAGAGGACCTAGTTCTTTTGATTGTGGCGGACTTGCCTACTATGTATATAGCCAGAATGGGCATACCATATCCTCTGCATGCGCTGCCGACCAAGCGGAAGGGATGGTTCTTGACGGCAGAAGTGTTACCTATCTGGAGAAGAGTTACCTGATTTTTTACGACTTGGATCCTACTTATAATGGCAGATATTTAGGTATTGATCACGTTGCCATTTACATTGGAAACGGGTATATCATCGATGCCTCATCATCTTCTGGCAAGGTCGTGAAGCGAGCGGCGTCACTCATGCAAAGCTCTATGGTCGTCGAGGCAAGACCCGAGCTCTACTTGTGACCTTCTCGTAACACTTTCCATTACAGTCGCCGAGCCGCACGGGGTCTTATTTATCAAGTATCCGTTAATTATGATTGGAGGTCTTCTATGAGAAGCAGGAAAATCCCCTCTTTCAATACATTTTGGCGAATCCGTATATGCCTTCTGATTGCTGCTTACACGCTAAGTTATGCTGGTTGTTCTGCAGAGAAGTCGAAGACAGAAGAATTGCACTCCTCCTATTATTCTGTTGTCGAATATGATCTAGGCGAGAAGATACCGGATAGCTCTTTTTTGGATGAAGATCGTCTTGTGATGTGCTTTTTTACCTACACCGAAGAATACGAAGATGCATTGAGTATATACTCGGCTAGCGAGACCCTTATGGAGACGCAAGCAGGACCTTCCGATGCAGACGGGAACCCCATATACCCGGAGAACCGGCTTTCTGTTTACGATTTTGAAGGCAATCTTCTTGCAGACATTGACTTAGGCGAAGAATTGTCGCCAACGCTTTCTTCGCGATCCCTCGTGGATAACCCGTCCGGCGGATTTTGTCTGCTTTCAACCTATACCGATTTCTCTTCTTTTGAGGTAACGTATCAGCTTGCTTATTTTACAGAAGCTGGCAAGCTCGACAAGACGCTTACCCTTCTTCCCGGTGAGTATATTAGCTACATTTCTTCCCTATGTATTTCGGAGGATGGCACGATTTATCTTTCTGGTTGGAGTTCGGATTATGTCGATAAAGTGTATGTTTTCGGAGAAAGTGGACACATCTCTCGGATTCTTGAGACGGGGGCAGTAACGCTGCCGGATCTTCTCGTGATAGGCGATGAAATCTATCTGCATGCTTCAATTCTCCAAGACAAAACCTATCGAGAAGCCCTCTATGCTCTCGGATCGGGGACGCAGAATATGCCCTCACCGACTCTTCTCCCGGCAGAATATCCCGTTGAGTGTTCTGTCTTCACCTATGGGAATGCATGCTACACATATGACTCGCAGAAAATGACTGAATATTCGCTGGACACAAGTGCTGTGCGGGAGATCGTTACATGGAGTGATACGGATATGAGTATTTCTGTGATGGCGGCCAGAATCCTTCCGGCGCAGCGGATTGTATGTGCGGGTATATCCAACGTAACGGGGCATATGACGCTATCCATATTATCTGGAACCGATACGGATCCGAATGCAAGCAAGGAAATTCTCGTCATCGCGGGGTATGGACTCGAAGAGGACGCTTATACCCTTGCTCTCGTCTATCGGTTTAATAATACGCATCCGGATTACAGGATGACGATCCGCGATTACAGAAATGAGATCGGCGAAGATCTGACCGCAGACGAGATCTCGCAAGAGATCCGAAGGATTCTCCTGCTGGATTATGTTTCCGATAATGCTCCGGATATGTATCTTGATATTGATGGGACTCTGTCCCTGGCTGAGTATTCAGACAACGATTATTTACTTGATCTGGACGCGTACGTGGATGAATCGGAAGAGCTTACCGAGGATTACTACGTAACGAATATCTTGCTCGGCTCTGAGACAGAAGCAGGCATGTACTATCTGCCTGCCTGCTTCCAAATAGACGGTTTCATGGGGATGGCAGAAAATATCGAGGGCAGGACGTCCTGGACGATAGACGAATTTGATACCATGGCCGCGGGTTTACCAGAGGAGACAGTCGTACAGGCAGAACTTACGAAGGAAGGAATCTTGACCTGGGCCCTGCAATCCACAATAGACGACTATGTGGATTTTGCTTCTTTGACAGCAGATTTTACCGGGGAGAAATTCTTGTCCCTGCTTGCATGGGCCGACAGCTATGGCTTCGAGCAGGCAGGGCAAATTACCTATTCTTCTATGTTGGACGGAAAGGTAGCTTTACATTTCAAATACATCTCTTCAATTGAGACTCTTGCCAATGATTTCAAGTATCTGGGTGATCAAGTGGAATATATTGGCTTCCCCGGAGAAGATTCTCCCGGTATGCTGTATTACCCTAGAGATCTATTTGCTATCTCCTCACAATCAGATGCATCGGACGCTTGCTGGGATCTTATTTCTGATGCCCTTTCTGAGACGTGTCAAAGCTCATACATCTACCAAGATATCCCTGTCAACAGAGCCGCCGTGCAGTCCGCAATTGACGAGAAATGTACGATTTTTGAAGAGTCTGAATATTATTCATTTAGCGCCGAGGACTGTGACCGTCTTTCTATGGTTTATTGGAATCTTATTGAGAATACAGATGAGATGTACCTGCGAAGCGACTCCATCAGTGCCATTGTCATGGAAGAGGCAAGCGCCTATTTTGCCGGTCAGAAATCGGCCGATACCGTGGCGGCTCTGATTCAGGATAGGGTTCAGACGCTCCTGAATGAGCGGTTATGACAATTGATTACCCACAGAGATGTTTTGGTTTATGAAGGAGGATATCAAGATGAAAAGAAACAAATGGCTTATTGTGGTTGTGCTAGTATCCGTCATGCTTCAGACAATCTTGTTTACCAGCTGCAAAGAGGGCGCTGAGCAGACCGTTGTGACAAAGCCCCACGGTACAAGCAGCGAGACCACCGAGATGACAGAAAATACGGTAGAGGCGACCGTTGATTCAAGCGCTCCCACGACCGAAGCCACCCCCTCGATCATCACACCACGCAATCCTATAACCTCTTCAGATTTTCGCACGATCTCCGAGGCGCAGGGTTATACGGTTCAGGATACGAATTACGAGGGAAGCGATGCGGTAGAACGACTGTCCGCGAGTGATGCGGATTACTTCTATTATTTCGACTATGTATCGTATGCTAGCGAGGAGCTGGCTGCAGAATATCTGCAGGACCGTTATGACAAGATGATGGTTGGCGATTCAGGCATATCCAGGGACATGGTCTTCGAAAACAGAACCGGATACGATATCATTATTGCAACAGGTACATCGGAGGATGACCCCGTCTACGATGTGCTTATTCGCGTGGATTGCGTGGTCATCGAAGCCTCCACGTTTAGCACAGATGAGGCGGAAATGAAGAAGATCGATGATTTCATTTCTGCCTTCGGGTACAATGTCTGAAAATTATCTGGCGATTTCACGCGCCGAAAAGGGGGGCGTGAATAGAGAAATCAGAGCTGCGCATATCGTATTTCAGGCACAATTTACGCCTTCGGTTCATCCGTATCAACCAGTAATTTCTCAAGAAGTTCGCGCGCCTGCTCGCGGGTCATTCTTTTCGGACACCCCAGAATTCGCGCCTCCTTGAGGGAGCGCGATATGATGACGGGGAAGTCTTCTTGCTTGAGGCCTTGCAGTTTGTTCGGAATATGTAAACGGGCGTTAAGGTCTCTAACTCCCGCAATCAACGAGCGTGCCGCATCAGAAATATCTGTCTCCGGAGGGCAAAGACCGCTTGCCTTTGCAAGCTCGCTCATCGGTATCATTGTCTCTTCAAATTGGAATTCCATGACGTATGGAAGAATGATTGCCGTTGCCAAACCATGCGACATCTGGTACAGCTCCGTTATTCTGTGAGAGAACGTGTGTGCATAGCCGCAACTGATCCTGCGAAACGCCAGCCCCGCATAGTGCGAAGCGAGTGCCATTTGCATGCGTGCGTCTATGTCGAGTCCGTCTCTATAGGATTTGACCAAGTTCTGGAAAATCATTGGCGTTGCAATGACGGCATTTGCCTTGTCAGCAGGAAAATGTTCCGCATATATGCTTACATAGGATTCAATTGCGTGTGCTAAGGCGTCCATGCCTGTCTCAGACGTAACGTCTGGCGGCAAGAGACGAATCGCCATCGGATCGAGAACCGCCACGTGCGGAATGAGTCGATCGGAGAAAAAGGTGTATTTTCGACAGTGACTTGCATCATTGATAATAGCGTATGAAGTGTTTTCTGAACCAGATCCCGTCGTCGCTACGGCAAATAGATAGGGTATTTCTCGCCTAATTGAATTGATCCTTCTCATTTTCAGGACAGATCTCTTGGGATAAGCGACCCTCGCTCCGATGATTTTCGCGCAGTCGATAGCCGAGCCGCCGCCAAAAGCAATAATGCAGTCGCATTTTGCTGCTCTATATAGCGCAAGGCCTTCCTCGACATTTTCAATTGTCGGGTTGGGAAAGCAATCGCGGTAGTGAGCGAAAACCATCCCCTTATTGTTGAGTGCGGTTAGAAGCGGCTTAATGACGCTAAGCTTTGGCGTATTGCGGCCAGATACAAGAAGGGGCCGTTTTACGCGGAAGCGCAACAATTGGTTCGGAAGGTCAGCAAGACATCCTGAATCAACAAGAAGGATCTGCTCACGCTCTCGAATGCCCTTAAGAAAACAAAGTGTAACGGTCTTCGTTATCATCGCTGATACTTTGGTCATTAGTTAACCTCATGCAAACGTATTGAATACGCATCTCTTTGGATCTATTATACCAAGTGAGCAGAGAAAGAAAAAGACGGAGAAATACGCCCTATCATAATCTTATTTGTAAACGAAACAAATGGTATAATGAAGACATTTCTATTTGTTTCTTGATTATTCATAATCCTTTTGTTGGAGGTAATAAATGAAGTTTTCAAATGGTTTGTGGCCGGAGAAAGAAGGCTATCAAGTATTTTCGCCCAAAGAAGTCTATTCTGCCGATATCACTGAGAATAGCATTACGATTTATGCCCCTTATGTCCATGTGGCACATCGAGGCAATACAACAGATGGCGGGCTCATGACGATTACTCTTCGTGCCTTAGCATCGAATGTTATTTCTGTTTCTGTCACAAATCACAAGGGCTCTCGCAAGAAAGACGCACGTTTTGCCATCGCGTCTCGCCCGACATCAACACAAGTATATGAGACGGAAGATACTTTTGTACTCGCCTCCGGCAGTATGGAAGCTCATATTAGCAAGGCTTCTTGGCAGATTTCTTATTATCACGATTCGAAACTGCTTACCTCCACATCCGCCAAATCTCTTGCCTACATTCTCGATTCGGATGATTCGCCTTATATTCGCGAGAGACTCGATCTTGGCGTCGGTGAGCTCGTTTATGGTCTGGGAGAGAGATTCACTTCATTTGTGAAGAACGGACAGTCGATTGACTGTTGGAACAATGATGGCGGCACAGATTCAGAGCAAGCATACAAGAATATACCCTTCTACGTTACTTCCAAAGGGTACGGGGTGTTCGTCAATAGTGCGCGCAACGTCTCACTGGAAGTGGCATGTGAATGCGCTTCGAAAGTCCAATTCTCTGTCCCCGGCGAAGAATTGGAGTATTTCATCATCGGCGGTGAATCCCTTAAGCATGTAATCAGCACGTATACCGAACTTACGGGCAGACCTGCACTTGTGCCTGCCTGGTCTTTTGGCCTTTGGCTATCAACATCATTTACAACGGATTATTCGGAAGAGACGGTTATGCACTTCATCGACACTATGCTTGAAAATGATATCCCCATTTCGGTTTTTCATTTTGATTGCTATTGGATGAAGGGCTTTGAATGGACGAATTTTACCTGGGATCGCGACAATTTCCCTGATCCGGCAGGGATGATTCGCAGGATTCATGCAAAAGGAATCAAGGTTTGTGTCTGGATTAACCCCTATATTGCTCAGAAGTCAAAACTCTTCGAAGAAGGATTAAGCGAGAATTATTTTGTTAACACTGGAGATGGTGATGTCTGGCAATGGGATCGCTGGCAGGCAGGCATGGCGCTTGTTGATTTTACAAATGTTCACGCTCGCGGGTGGTATCAGAAATATCTGGAAGAACTGATTAAAATGGGCGTAGATTCGTTCAAGACGGATTTTGGAGAGAGAATTCCGGTGAAGGATTCATTCTATGGAGCAAAGGCGAATACGGAAGGTATCTCCTATGCCAACGGAGCCACTCCGGAAAGTATGCATAATTATTACACCTATTTGTATAACCAAGCGGTTTTCGAATTGCTTGAGAGAAAGCTTGGAAAGAATCAGGCTTGTTTATTTGCCCGTTCGGCAACAGTTGGATGTCAGAAATTTCCTCTTCATTGGGGCGGCGATTGCTTATCTAGCTATCCGTCAATGGCTGAATCTTTGCGCGGAGGTCTCTCCTTAGCCCTTTGTGGATTCGGATTCTGGAGCCACGATATCGGCGGCTTCGAGTCTGGGTGCACTCCGGATATTTATAAACGGTGGACGGCTTTCGGGCTGCTTTCTTCGCACAGCCGCTACCATGGCAATTCCGAATACAAAGTGCCGTGGCTGTATGATGACGAAGCGGTGGAAGTGACCCGTCTCTTTACTCACCTCAAGCTTGGATTGATGCCGTATATTTTCGCTGCGGCAATTGAAGCATCCGCGACGGGAATCCCTGTTATGCGTCCCATGGTTCTCGAATTCCCAGATGACGAGACCTGCAAAACACTTGATCGCCAATATATGTTTGGCTCCTCGCTCCTTGTCGCGCCGATCTTAAGTAGTGAAGGAGAAGTAACCTTCTACGTTCCAAAGGGGAGATGGACGAATCTACTTACACAGGAAGTTCTTGTCGGACCCCAATGGTTTACGCAGACGCACGACTATTTCTCTCTTCCGCTTCTTGTCAGAGAAAATACCATTCTCATCACAGGCAAGTCCGATGACACGCCGGAATATGACTATTTAGACTCGGTAACCATTTCCCTATTTGAACTTGCCGACGGCTCCGATGCCTTCACAGAAGTCTTTTCATCAACAGGAACAAAAGCAGGCACTGTGCGCGCATTTCTTCGCGGGAAAATGATCATCGTCGAAACAGAAGGGTTCACCGGTTTCTGTCGTCTCTTCCTTACGAATCAATTTCGTGTCAAATCGTGTTCTGCGGGAATGCCAGAAGTTACGAAAACTGGAACGGTTGTCGTTTTTGACGGGCAGCGCGTAGACATTGAATTATTGTGACGAGGGATCGTTATTGGTTAGGGCGAAAGGTGTGGCAGGAATTTCTGCAGAGCAACGGCAAGACCATCTGCTTCATTTGTAAGAGTAACGTATGACGCTACTCTTTTCGCTGAATCCACTGCATTTCCCATCGCAACGGATAGTCCTGCGTAAGAAAGCATCTCCAGATCGTTATTTCCGTCTCCGATGGACATGATATTTTCTTGTGGAATAGACAGATTCTCCGCGAGCCACGCAAGTGCGGCTCCTTTATTTGCCGTTACAGAATTGATCTCAAGATTGATCGGGTTTGAGCTTGTGGTAGATACCTCTGTCAGCGGCTCAAGAAAAGTCATGAGCTCTTCTCTTTTCTTCCCGACTGCCTCATAGATATAGATTTTCTCCACATGACGATTCGCTTTTTCGAAATAGGCTCCGATATTCTCCACAAAACGCATCCGTTCCAGAAGCTTCGAATAGTGAACCCCCATCCTTGCAAATCCTGCCACGCAGGCCTCCATATTCTTATGATCGCAAAAAGTCACGCCTTCGCTATATGCCAGAAAGAGAAGCCCCAAGCAGTCCAGTTTATCGAAAATCCTGCGTGCCGTAGAAAGCATAATCAGATCCGAATATACTTCTCGATCCTCCTTAACATCCATGATACTTGCACCGTTTGCTGCGATCGCATACAAAATACCTGGTATCTCCAGAATTTCGTCCGGTATTTCTGCGTAGGAACGTCCCGATGCGGGAACGATAAGACAGCACTTTGCCGCGTCATTGATTGCTTGAAGAACGCTCTCTGATAGACTCCCGTCATCTCGCAAAGCTGTGCCATCCATGTCAATGCTAACCAGTTTAATATCCATACCCCGTATCCTTTACATCTTATTCATCCGTCATGCAATGATTTTGTCGATTTGCGCAAGTTCCACCGTCGTAAAGGATAATCTCTCGACCGTCTTACAATTATCCGCGATCTGAGACAACCGACTTGCTCCGATAATAACGGAAGTCGTCTTCGCAAGCACCCAAGCGAGCGCCATTTCCGATAGAGTCTGTCCCCTTGACTTAGCCAGTTCATTTAGCAGAGAAACCTTCTCCATCGTTTGTGGCGTCAAACTCGCCTGCGTCAGAAAGACACTCTGCCCGGCAACTCGCGAATCAGACGGGATGCCGTCTAGATATCGATCTGTCAGAATACCCTGTGCAAGAGGCGAAAAGGCAATTGACCCGACATTATTCTGCTTAAGATATGAGATAACCGGCTCATTTCTTTGATCTAACATGCTATAGCTAAATTGATGAAGCAGAAGAGGAATGGATCGCTCCTTGAGCAAGACCATCATCTCGGCGGTCTGCTCAACAGAATAATTCGATAACCCGATGTAGAGTGCCTTCCCATCCGACACAATCTGTGCCA
>JBPOHB010000031.1:0-11967 GCA_052036055.1 Bacillota bacterium
CTGAACAAGCGGTATACGGAGTCGATAATAGTGGGGCAGACTGGAATGCACAAGCAATTCTGATGGCAAAATCGTATATAAGTTATAGTGCATTTTCGCGTGACGGACTCATTTCACAATTGGAATATGAAGGATTCTCTTCCGAACAAGCGATATATGGAGTCGATAACTGTGGGGTTGCATGGTAAACGCAAGACTACGATTTTTGCAGCTATTTTGCTGGATTGGTCATCGAGATTCATACTGCAAAAATAGTTCCCGTCAATTCACTTTACTTCATTAACGCGGTCAGTGTATAATCAATAAAGCGTACTTTTTTACGAGGTTTTGAAGTATATGAGATGACGTAGGGGGTTATTGTTATGAAGAGGTTTTTTGCGTTAGGTCTTAGTCTGGTTATGCTCGTTACGATGTTGTCGGCTTGTTCTTCCCATGAGAAGAAAGAGCAGTTTGTTGTAGGTTTTGATCAGGAGTTTCCGCCAATGGGTTTTGTAGATGAAGATGGGTCGTATGTTGGTTTTGACCTTGATTTGGCCAAGGAAGTTGCGGATCGTTTGGATATGGAATATGTTGCTCAGCCGATTGCTTGGGATTCGAAAGATCAGGAGCTTGAGTCTGGGAACGTTGATTGTATTTGGAACGGATTTACGATGAATAACCGTGAGGATGACTATACTTGGACGGACGCTTACATGAATAACGATCAGATCGTTCTGGTCGATCCTGATTCGGGCATTACGACGCTTGCAGATTTGGCAGGAAAGACGGTTTGTGTGCAGAAGGATTCATCTGGACTCGCGGCACTTACTGATAACACGGAGCTTTCGGATACATTCGGAGAGATCGTGCAGGTTGACAGCTATTTGAATGCGATTATGGAACTTGAGTCGGGAGCTGTCGATGCTGTCGTTATGGATGAGCTCGTGGCATATTATGAGTGCGATGCGGCTGAGGGTGAATTTGCTATTTTGGATGAGTCGGTCAGTAGCGAGCAATATGGTGTCGGTTTTCTCCTTGGAAATACAGAGCTCCGCGACAAGGTACAGAAGGCATTAGAGGATATGGCGGAGGATGGCACGCTTGCCGAGATTTCGATTAAGTGGTTCGGAGAAGATATTACGACAATCGAGAAGTAAATTATCGGATGTATTTCTGGTAATTGTCCGAGTCGGTCATCTGTGTGAACAAAATGACGCGGTTTTTCGGTGAAAGACCGCGTTTTTTTTAGAAAGGCGTTATGTATGGAAGATCTTCAGTCAACAGTCATTCAGCTATTTGCAGGAATGAAATTCACTTTGTTGATTTTCTTTTTGACGCTACTTATTTCGGTGCCTCTTGGACTACTGGTAGCGAAGGGGAGAATGTCAAGAAATCGTCTGGTCAGCGGGGCTGTTCGTGCCTATATTTCTGTAATGCGCGGAACGCCCCTTATGCTACAGCTATTGATTGTATATTTTGGCCCTTGGTATCTGTTTAAGATTCCTCTCCGTGATCTTTCTATTGGTGAGCTTGATTATCGTTTTGTTGCGACAATTATCGGGTTTTCGGTCAATTATGCCGCATATTTTGCCGAGATTTTCCGTGGAGGCATTCAGTCCATGCCAATTGGACAGTATGAGGCAGCGCAAGTACTTGGGTTTTCCAAAGTCCAGACTTTCTTTCGCATTATTTTTCCGCAGGTCATTAAGCGTGTTCTTCCTTCCATAACGAATGAGGTGATTACGCTTGTTAAGGATACGTCTCTGGCGCAGGTTCTGGCAGTAAGTGAGATGTTCATTGCTGCGAAATCGCTTGCCTCTTCGCAGGTGTCCATTATTCCGTTTGTTGTGGCCGGCGTTTTCTATTATTTGATGAATGGAATTATCGAAATCGGAATGAATAAAATTGAGCTGAAGCTTCGCTATTATTCCTAAGGGAGGGCAGTCATTTGAAAGTTCTTGAAATGAATCATATACGGAAAGCTTTTGGTGAAAACGCTGTGCTTAAAGGAATTTCACTTACCGTTGATGAGGGCGAAGTGGTAGCGATTATCGGGCCTTCAGGGAGTGGGAAATCGACGCTTCTGCGGTGTGCTACGACTCTGGAAATGATTGATGAAGGCAGTATATCAATTTGTGGACAAAGCCTTGCAGAGATGGTGGATGGGAAAGCCACCTACGCAAATAAGAGGGAAATGGTCAAGATTCGTAGTATGTTTGGGCTCGTTTTCCAGAATTTTCACCTGTTTCCGCATTTTAGTGTTCGGAAAAATATCACAGAGTCTCTGATTCATGTTCAGAAAATGCCAAAGACGCAGGCAAATGCAACGGCAGATCGACTACTTGCCAAAATGGGTTTGGCGGATAAGGCGGATGCGCACCCTTGCCAGTTATCTGGCGGACAGCAGCAACGCGTAGGTATTGCGAGAGCGCTTGCGGTGAATCCCATGATTCTTTTTTTTGACGAGCCAACAAGTGCACTCGATCCTGAGCTTACGCGGGAGATTCTGAAAGTTATTCGAGATTTAGCAGAAGAGAAGATGACGATGGTCATTGTGACGCATGAGATGAGTTTTGCGCGCGAAGTGGCTGATCGGGTAATCTTTATCGATAATGGTGTGATAGTCGAGCAGGGGAAGGCCTCTGATTTGATTAATCATCCGAAGGAAGAACGGACGAAGGCTTTTCTTTCTGGGTATTAGTTGACTGGATTACACACGCGATGTGGAAGTATGGGCAAGCAATATGGAAGATGGGAAGTAGTATCTTCGCGTCTGTCGTCTGGTGCTTCCTAACACGGACATTATATGGATTTAACGGGATGAACCTTGTGTACAAAGAGCTGTCATTCCATAATAGTGGAGCACTGTCGCTTCAGCATGCGTGCAAGATGAGGATTTGCTTCCCTGTTGAGATTTCTTTGAATGAGGTATTTCATGAAAAAAGTTGCCTTTATCTGTGTTCATAATTCCTGCCGTTCTCAGATCGCTGAAGCTCTTGGCCGCCGCCTTGCTGGCGATGCTTTTGAGAGTTATTCGGCAGGGACGCAGATTAAGGAACAGATTAATCAGGATGCTGTTCGTCTGATGAAGGAACTATATAGTCTGGATATGGAGAAGACGCAGTATTCGAAACTGATTTCGGAGCTGCCTCCCATTGACATAGTGGTTACGATGGGGTGTAACGTAGCCTGTCCGTATCTGCCTGCCGAGCGTAGAATGGATTGGGGATTGACTGATCCGACAGGAATGGATGATGAAGCATTTATTGCGACCATCCGTGCCATTGGGCAGAAGGTTCTAGCGCTTCGGGACGAGTTTATCGTTCCATAATCTGGGATAGCTCCGATGTAGATTGATGTGGATACTTTTCGAAGGCTTGAAATAGCACTTGCGTGAATATATAATTCAAATAGTAAATCAGATTAACAGAATTGGATGGATACTGTATGATTCTCTGCATTGATGAATCTCCATGCAAAGTCGAAACGGACGATGACGACATGGAGATGAAATAATTCTATACTATCGCCCGTTTGATTTTGCATTTTAATTTTTTCTACAAAAATTAAAAGGAGCAAAGTCAATATGAATGAAATCTACAAACAATTTAGAGAGCTTAAGAGTTTCATCATCCTTTGGATGACACAGTCTTTGTCAGCGCTTGGAAGTTCTATGACTGCATTTGCGCTGATTATTTGGTCATATGAGCAGAAAGGTTCTGCTCTTTCAACAGCCCTGCTTGCTGTATGTTCCTATATTCCCTATGTGCTCGTGAGCATTTTTGCCGGCGCGTTAAGTGATAGATGGGATAAAAGGCGAACCATGCTTGCATGCGACTGCTTTGCAGCGATGAGCACGGTATCGGTTCTTCTTCTCTTGAAAACAGGGCATCTTCTGATATGGCACCTGTATATTATCAATGCGCTAAACGGACTCATGAACACGTTACAGCGCCCGGCCTCAGAGGTTGCGACAAGTTTGCTTACTCCCCCCAAACACTATCAGAAGGTGAGTGGGATGCTGTCGTTTTCCAATTCACTGATTAATGTTCTGACTCCGATCATTGCATCGGCATTGTTAGCTTTTGGCAAAATCGATTCGGTGATCATTTTCGATCTTGTGACATTTGCGATTGCTTTTCTAACACTTTTTCTGTTTGTTCGTATTCCAGGTATTAAGCGTGAGGACGCGGCGACCAAGGAGACGGTTCTGACTTCCGCTATTTGCGGTCTCTCCTACCTGAAAAAGAACAGGGGAATATTGGACCTGATCCTCTTTCTATCTGCCATCAATCTTTCGGCTTCAATCTATAACGCAGCGCTGCCTGCGATGCTTCTTTCAAGACAAAATGGCGGAGAGACGGCTCTGGGAATGGTTAATGCATGTGCGGGAATTGCTATGCTCACAGGAAGTTTGATTCTGTCCTTTTCGCCGGCACCAAAGAGCCGAATCAGAGTGATCTTCAATACCTTGCTGTTTTCAATGAGTACGGAGAATATTCTTCTTTCCCTCGGCAGAACACCGCTCGTGTGGTGCAGCGCAGCCGTATTGGGATGGGTATTTGTGCCCATCATGAGTGGGAATATGGACGTGATACTTCGCAGCAAGATACCCGTTTCGATGCAGGGACGAGTCTATTCGGCTCGAAACTCGCTGCAATTCTTCACCATCCCTATCGGCTATTTTTTGGGCGGTTTCTTGATAGACAAATTATTCGAGCCGTTTATGGCAGATCACGCGGAGAATCAGATTCTGACGTTTCTTTTTGGAAGCCAAAAGGGCGCAGGTGCTGCCATGCTTTTTATGTTCCTTGCGGTATTTGGCGTAGTAACCTGTGTCTATTTCCGATTTGACAGACACATATGGTCACTCGATCAAAATGACGTTGAGACAAAGAGCAAGTTGACTTAGTTCTTCATATAGTCATCGATATTCTCAATATCCATGATTTTCTTTTCAAGTATGAAGCGAATGTTCTTAAGATTCAGGCCACTCTCTTGAAAATGGAATCGGACAACGGAATATTTGGACTTCAGAAGGATGCGGCGATTCTGTGTGGTCCATTTTCCGTTGGTTCCGTTCCAGACAAAGACACCACACAATATGCTATCTCCGTAGAAAGCTACAGGAATCTGTGCCAACTCACCCATATCCGATTTTGCTGTAAGTTCAACGAGATAGCCCCCTTGCATGGTGGTTTCAAGTGCGAATACAAATATGGAGCCTTTCTTTGTGTCAACATTTTCCATATCAATGACCGTTTTGTCCTCAACATGGTAATAGACAATATTTTCAGCATGCAGATCTTCTTCTTGTTTCGGCTGGTTAATGACCTCAATTGTGACGTCGTGCCCGTTCATACGTGTAAGTGCGTGTGTATTAAGCAGGAATCGGCAGACATTTCTGGCACTTTGCTGTAGCTCGGCACGCGTCAGTTTTCCGGATTGAAGCGCATCCAATGTATTGTCCCCGGAACTGTTAATCTCTGCATCGGGACAAACCATGTATACGTCATTTTGGGAACGAACCATCGCGGCAAAATTTGTCTTGTCAGGACGTCCGCCTCTCTCGTTGATAGCGGCCCACCAATCGGTCATAACAATGCCTTGAAACCCCCATTCTTTTCGAAGAACGTGAGTATTTAGATCGTATCGGCCTGCTGTCCATACGCCATTTACTGCGCCATAGGTAGTCATAATGCTTGTGGCCTTGCCTTCTTTTACGGCAATTTCGAACCCTCGCAAGTAGATTTCTCGGAGAGCGCGCTCCGAAATGACGGCGTCTACTTCATGCCGACGGTGTTCTTGGTTGTTTCCGCAAAAGTGTTTGATTGTACCCGTTACGCCAGCTGCATGAAGACCTCGCAGCTGAGCGGATGCGATTTTGCCAGTAACAAGCGGATCTTCCGAAAAGTATTCGAAATTTCTCCCATTAAGGGGATTGCGGTGAATATTCATTCCAGGACCAAGAAGTGTGTCAACCTTGTTTTTGACCATTTCCCAACCCGTCATGGTATAAAGCGATTCAAGGAGTTCAAGATTAAATGTACTTGCAAGCATGGTGCCGCATGGAAGGGAGAACGCCTTAAATCCGCTGTCAATTCTCATACCAGACGGGCCGTCAGAACAGCATCCGCAAGGAATGCCGAGCTCCTTAAGGTGCTCTGAAACACCCCCGAAAGCAGCGGCTGTTCCGGGCGTAACCTTCGGACTTCCCATTCCCTCGCCGCGAATCATGCAAATCAGATCATCGTCTGTTAGTTGCGCAAGGAAGGTATCCATGGATACTGTGTTATTTTTGACGTCATTGAGTTTGTAGCCTTGGTCGCCAACATAAGGGATTTCAGACGGAAGATTTGCCATGCATCTTACGGTTTCGTCAATTGTTGATGAAGGTGTATCTTCCCAAGAAATGCGTAAGCGACCGTCATCAGATAGTATTGGCTTCATTCTTTGGTAGGGGAGAACTGGGGCAAGGGCTTCTTCTAGTTGACTTGTAACGAGCAATTCTTCACAGGTCAAAATGCCGACTTCGGATGTGTCTCTTACGCTGTTTCCGACATGTATGGAGTATTTTCCTGCTTCAAGAACAAAGCAGGATTTGTGTCCGGTGATACCAGAATCATCATAAGAGGAAAACGAGCTCGCAGCGATGTCAAGGTCAAGAGTCTGGCTCTCGCCAGGCAGGAGCTCCTTGGTCTTTTGAAAACCAATCAGGTTTATCTTGGCTTTGCCAAGAGCCCCTTGCGGAGGCATAACATAGACTTGTACGACTTCTTTGCCGGGTAGAATCCCGGTATTTTTGACCGATACAGATAGTTTTACAGAGCCACGCGCACTTGCCGAGAAAGAATTTGTTTGGATGGAAAAGGTTGTATAGGATAAGCCGAACCCAAATGGATATAGGACATTCTCCGGTTTGAAGGTCTCAAAATAGCGGTATCCGACGTAGATATCCTCTGCATAGAAATTACGGACCGGGTTACCGTAGAAGGGGGTCGAGGGATAATCTTCAAGCGTATTTGCGATAGTATCGGTTAATTTCCCAGAAGGAGAACAGACACCTGTCAAGATATCTACCGTTCCGTAACCGCCGAGCATTCCACCTTGCCAAGCATACAGGACTGCGTCTGGCTTGACCCAATCAACGAAACGCATGTCAAGAATGCTCCCGACATTTAGCACGACAACCATCCGAGTATAGGCATGGCGGACTTTGTTAAGCATATCCATTTCCGTTTCCGTGAGATAGTAGGCTCCAGGAATAGCGGGTATATCATTGTCCTCGCCTGCGATGCGACCGATAATGACAATGGCAACATCCGTAACAGCGGCCATAGCCTGCGCAAGTTCGTCCGAAACGGGCATTTCTTTCTGCGAAAAGGGCTCGCTACTCCAACCCATACCCGGATCAAAAGGATTCTCATGATCCCATTTTGTATAGATGTCGATTAGCTCTTGATTCACCGATACGTCCGGGCACTCAATAAGCGCATCAAGTATTCCGGTTACCTTTGTCACATTGACCATTCCTCCGGACCCCGTGCCACTTTTATAATAGTGATGTTGAATACGTCCAAATACGGCTACCTGACAATTCTTTTCGAGAGGCAAAGCGTTGTTGTTGTTATTTAGTAGGACAGCACCCTCAGCAATGGCTTGCCGAGAAAGATTGCTGTAAACATTGAAATCGAGAGTCATGTATATTTCCTCCAAATACGCATTTTGTATATTCAGATAATAGTGCACATAAGCATTTTTGTCACAGAATTTTCAGCGATTTATGAATGTTGAAATGATTATTGTATTTTCCCGTTGCAAAATGACAAAAAAGTGTAATTCAGCCTATCCCAATATGCAATTTCTATACTTTCCTGTCAGCCAATATGCGTATATACTGGTAATAGTTTGAATGGGCAGATGAATCGATCAATAATTTCGATGGATACAATCTGCCTTTTTTTATTTGATGCTTTTGCAATCAGTAATTGCGCCCGAAGGAGGCAATCTATGAAGGTTTATCATGGTAATATTTTGACCTGCGATCATGAAAATCGGATATTTCGATATCTAGTGGAATCCGACGGAATTATCCAATTTCTGGGAGAATCACTTCCCGATGATTATGCAAAAGCAACTGTCATTGAGCTTGGCGATCAGGCACTTCTCCCATCGTTTGCCGACTCGCATCTGCATTTTGCAAGCATGTCACTTTTTCACTCTGGCGTGAATGTCATGGATGCTACAGATAATCGTGAGATTCAGGATAAGCTTATGGCCTTCCTGCCAACCTCACGGTCGAAGGTGATCATCGCATTTGGCGCATCACCGCACTCGGTCAAAGAACGCAAATTGCTTTCGCGTGATGATTTGGACAAAGTATCTGCCGAGCGACCCATTATGGTAGTCAAATACGATGGGCATGCGTGCATAGTCAATTCAGCCTTGTTGTCTCTTCTCCCAGACAAAATCAAAGCACTTCGCGGATATGACAGCGAATCTGGACAGATGAATCAAGAGGCCTTTTTCGCAACAACGGATTACGTCTCCAGTACAGTTTCCGTTCGAGATTTGGTCAGATGTATGCAGAAGGCGATTGATTATATGGCGTCCAAAGGAATTGGGCTCATGCATTCGGTTAGTGGTGTCGGATTCCCCAAGGATATCGATGTGGATCTGGAAAGATATGTTGGGCGCGGTGCAGAAAGCGGATTCCAGACAAGGATATTTTTCCAAACGATGGATACAGATAAGGTCATTAAGAGAAAACTTCCAAGAATTGGCGGATGCTTTGCGACAGCACTTGACGGTTGCTTCGGCTCAGTCGATGCGGCGTTAACATCTCCGTATGAAGGAACAGAAAATACGGGCGTTCTCTATTATTCTGACGCAGAAGTGACGGCATTCTGCAAAAAGGCAAACCAAATGGGGCTTCAAATCGAGCTTCATGCAATCGGTGATGCGGCATTCAATCAGGCAACCCGATCCCTGAAGGCGGCGCTTGACGATTGCCCACGAGAAGATCACAGACACGGTATCATCCATGCATGTCTTCCAACACCGGAGGGACTTGAAATCTGCGATAAGTACAAGATCCAAATTCCCTTACAGACGACATTTATTGTCTGGGCACAAGAACCGGATTGGTATCTACGTGAGATTTTAGGAAAACGCGAAGCAAAATTAAACCCTCTCCGAGATTTTGTGGATAGAGGGATCGTCATTTCTGCCGGATCAGATTCACCCTGCACAGATCCTGACCCGATGCTATGGATTCATAACGCCTGTAATCACCCCGATGCAAAACAAGCGCTGACCGTGAAGGAAGCTCTTCGTATGGCAACATATAATGGATATTGGACGAGTTTTGACGAGAAATTCCGCGGTTCACTTGAGCTTGGCAAAATCGCTGACATGGTTATTTTGGCGGCAAACCCATATACCACGCCTATTGATCACCTAAAAGATATTACGGTAAACGAACTGATCCTTGGTGGGAAAACCTATGTTGCGCAAAAGAAGAACTGGATGCGCCTTGTTCTATCTGGGTTACTCAGTTCCAGAAAGATCTAATGATGGGTACAGTAGAAGATCCTCGCATACTGAGCGCCGGTATTGATATTGGGACAACAACGACGCAGCTGATTTTCAGCCGACTTACGGTAGAGAAGGCAGGGGGATTCGGCGTAATCCCTCGTTTTCATGTTACGGAGAAGGAGATCCTCTATCGTAGTCCCATTTATTTCACGCCGCTCTTGTCAGAATCGGAAGTGGACTATGAGGCCGTAAAGACCCTGATTCTTGGCGAATACGAGAAGGCAGGTCTGCGTCCAACCGAGATTTCCACGGGAGCGGTTATGATCACTGGCGAGTCCTCTCGAAAAGCAAATGCCAGCGGGGTTGTCCACGCATTATCGGATATCACGGGAAACTTCGTTGTTGCAGCGGCCGGACCGAATCTCGAGTCCATTCTTGCCGGAAAGGGGTCGGGAGCAGCGGCGTTATCTGAACAGACAGGGAAACTCGTTGCGAATTTGGATATTGGCGGTGGCACGACGAATATTTGCTTTTTTGAGGATGGAAAAGTCATCGATACGGCGTGTTATGATATCGGCGGCCGACTCATATCCGTGGTCGATCATGAAGTCTCGCGCATTTCCGATCGAATCGTACCTTTGCTTGATGCACTTGGCATGACTCTTCACATCGGGGAAAGCACGAATGACGAGAAGTGCTATAGAAAACTTGTGGCCATATGCGAGGCAATGACGTGTATTCTCGAGTCGGCGGTTCTTCTTCGCATGCCAAAGTATGATCCGATGTTACTTGTGACAAATCAAAAGATCACCTGTGGTCGAATTCCTGATGTGATTATGTTGTCTGGCGGAATCGCCGACTGTGTACGAGAGCGATCCAATGATTTATTCCGATATGCGGATATTGGCGGATTGCTGGGCAAAATGATTTCCCAATCGACACTTCTTTCCGAAAAGAGAAGTGAAATGGCAACGGAGACGATTCGCGCAACGGTTGTCGGCGCGGGAAATTACAGTATGGAAATGTCTGGTAGTACGATTTACTATCAGAACTGTACGTTCCCCGTGAAAAACGTACCCGTGAATCGGTTTGACATGAATGCGCAAGAATTGGATCAGCTCCCGGTGGCGATAAAAAAAATCATACGTCCCTATCGGGATGAGGAGAGAGAGGATACTCCCATTGCGCTCTCAGCGCGAGGGATTTCATGCCCGTCATATCTTCAAATTGAGGCAATGGCTACGGGGATCGCTACTGCGATGAAAGAAGAAATGCTTTTGGGCCGCATGCTTATACTGATCATAGAAGTTGACATTGCAAAAGCGCTTGGTCAGGCACTCAGAAGAATTCTTCCCAATGAATGCGCATTCATTTGCATAGACGGCATAACATGTGGATATGGTGATTACATTGATTTAGGCGCACCAAGAGAATGCGGACAGGTCATTCCTGTCATTGTTAAGACACTGATATTTCGTTCGTAAGCAAATGAAGCGATAGCAAGTTTTGGGAGAAGCCGGAGGTAATATGAAATACAAGACGAGACTGTATGGGAAAACATATGAATTTGATTCGATCAAACACGTCCTGAATCAGGCATCTGAGCAAAAATCTGGAGATGCTCTTGCAGGTATTGGCGCGCAAAACCGCTTGGAGAACATTGCTGCGAAAGTTATTCTGAGTGAATGTACGGTGCACGATTTGCGTGAGGCACCATCGGTTCCGTATGAGGAAGACTCGATTACTCGGCTCATACAAGACGATCTGGATCAAAATGCATACAGGAAAGTGGAAAACTGGAGTATCGCGAAGCTTCGGGAATGGATTTTGTCTGACAAGACATCTGGCGAGATGATTCGCGAAATAAGTGGCGGACTAACAAGTGAAGTCATCTCCGCAGTATCCAAGCTGATGGGGAATCTTGATCTGATCTATGCTGGTAATAAAATGGAAATTACGGCTACGTGTAATACCGTAATTGGGAAAACGGGAACGCTATCTAGCCGTTTGCAGCCCAATCATCCGTCAGATGATCCCAAAGGGGTCATAGCTTCGGCACTTGAGGGATTAAGCTATGGGGTCGGAGATGCAGTCCTCGGCATGAATCCTGCGATCGATACGATCGAAAGCACAACACGCATCTGGGATGTCTTATATGAGCTCAAGAATAAATATGAGATTCCCACGCAGACCTGCGTGTTATCCCATGTAAAAACGCAAATGGAAGCACTGCGACGCGGCGGGAAAGCCGATCTTTGTTTTCAGTCACTTGCAGGAACACAAAAAGCTTGCGAGGCCTTCGGAATCACAATCGAAATGCTGGAAGAAGCAAATGTACTGTTCCGATCGCAGGGAATGGCAAGTGGGACAAATGTGATGTATTTTGAGACCGGTCAAGGTTCGGAACTTTCTTCACTTGCCCACTATGATACGGACCAAGTAACGATGGAA
>JBPOHB010000074.1:0-4106 GCA_052036055.1 Bacillota bacterium
AGTGCATACATCAGCGTCTCGGCGGAATATTGTCCACCAAATTCACCGTATCTTCCTTTTGCCATATCCATGTTCCTTTCTCTTTTCATCCGTCATGATGACGCGACTGCTTTTACAATCTGTGAATCGTTGGAATTTCCGAAAGTAGTTCGTGCATCTTCATTTCAATAGATCCACCGTCTTCACCCGATTTCATCAAGCTCTCACCAATCAATACTGAATGGACACCGCTGCGATAACACCTTGAAAGGTCTGATGACGTGTGAATGCCACTCTCCGCAACGATGGTTCTCTCCGTTGGGATCAGGGGTGCTAACCGCTCTGTTACAGACAAATCAACGTGAAAAGTGTGAAGGTCGCGGTTATTTATACCTATGATCTGTGCATCCAAAGACAGGGCTCGCATGAGCTCGTCCATGGTATGGACTTCCAGTAAAACAGAAAGCTGCAATTCTTTTGCAAGTGACATGAAAGCATGAAGGGTTCTGTCTGGCAGAAGCGCAGCGATTAGCAAGATGGCAGAGGCGCCAAGAATTCTTGCCTCATAAATCTGACTCGGATCAATCGTGAAATCTTTCCGAAGTACGGGAAGAGAGATGGTATGAATAACGTCAGTCAGATGATAATCGCTTCCCAGGAAAAAATCTTGTTCCGTCAGTACAGAAACGGCTGCGGCGCCGCCGCGTTCGTAGGCAAGCGCTTGCTCTGCCGGATGGAAATCCGTTGAAATGACACCTTTCGACGGCGACGCCTTTTTCACTTCTGCGATCACTGCGATTTTCTCGGCACGAATCGCTTTGGCAAAAGAGCGGGTCGGCAAAGGGGCGGCAAAAGCACGCTCGCGCAATACATCAAGCGAGGTGTGTTCCAATCTGCCCGCAATTCGCTCCGCTTTTTTGGCGGCGATTCGATCCAGTATCGTCCCGGTTTCTGTTGTCTTATCTAAAATGTGGGCACTTGTTGGTTGGCTCTGCATTGTCATTTTTTGCTCCTTACAGGTTCTTAATATCATCGCGATTTGTGAAGGCACATATTTCGGCAAGTTTTGCGCGCGCTTTTCCACTGTCAATGGTCTCTTGTGCGAGAAGGACAGCCTCTTTCATCGACGTAGCTTTCTGACCAACGTAGATGGTAGCAGCGGCATTAAGTACGACGATATCTCGATGTGCGCCCTTCTGTCCGGCAAAAATCGCACGAGAGATCTCGACATTCTCATCAGGCGTACCACCCTGCAGATCAGCAAGCGTATATATTTTTAGTCCGAAATCCTCCGGAGAAATCGTGTATTTCGTAATTCTATCTGGAAAAACTTCTTCGATATACGTTATGCCTGTATTCGTTATCTCATCGGAACCATCAGAACCGTGAACCACCATCGCATGTTTTTCTCCAAGGTTCTGCAATGTCTTTGCGATAAACGGCATGATTGACTGGTCATATACACCAAGCACCTGACCGTCAGCAGAGGCCGGATTGGAAAGAGGCCCCAAAATGTTGAAAATATTCCTTACAGCAAGCTGCTTGCGAACCGGACCGGCAAAACGCATGGCAGGGTGGAAGGTAGGCGCGAACATGAATCCGAATCCGATTTCTTCGATACAGCGCGTAACCGCGGCAGGAGATAATGCGATATTGATGCCAATAGACTCATAGAAATCAGCACTGCCCGAACGGCTTGAGACACTGCGGTTGCCGTGTTTGGCAACACAGGCGCCGGCGGCTGCGGCAACGATTGCGGCTGTCGAAGAGATGTTGAATGTATTTGTACCGTCTCCGCCTGTCCCAACGGGATCAACGCAGAAGGGAACATGGGGATGAATCCTGTTTGCCTTCTCGGCAAGTGCACGTGCGCCGCCAGTTATTTCATCAACCGTTTCTCCCTTAACGCGTAAAGCGACGAGTAGACCGGCAATTTGAGCGTCCGTCGCTTTTCCCGACATGATTTGATCAATGGCGTCGTAGCTTTCTTGTTGGGTGAGTCCGTTTCCTTCAATGATGGTTTTGATAGCATGTGTAATTTGCATTTGTTTGTCCGCCTTTCTGTGCGCTTCGTATGTGCGGCAGAATACAAAAAAGCCCTTGTCTCTGCCAAATAAATTGCAGGGACAAGAGCTAAATAAAACTCCTGCGGTACCACCTTGCGTTAGCTCCTAGAAAGGAAGCTCACTCTAGTTATCGTACTATCATACGATTCTGCCGGATAACGGGTCAGATCCCCGTCAGCGCCTACTCGATTACTCTTTCAGGCTGCCCTCGTAAGTCCATTCACTATTCTCCGCCATACCGCGATTTCACCGTCCGCGACTCTCTTTGATCTTGGAAAAATAGATACTACTCTTAGTCAGTGGTTTTTCTCATTTAATTGTGTACAGTTTATCGGGTAAATAGAAGGATGTCAAGTGCAAAGGGACGCCAAATTATGTTTCGCCAAGCGCTTGCAGTTTATCCGTAATCATTGTACCCAATTTGCATAGATCCGTTTCATTGATGCGGTATGCAGACGTCATCTGGCGCGTGATTGTTTGATCGGACGCGAGAAGATCTGCAATGTGCAGGTCAAGGAGAAAATAGGGCGGCCGTCCAGTTCGCTTCTCTAAATCACCTGCAAGTAACGGATTCGAATGATCGGAGCCGCCGCTGAGGGATATGAATCCATATTTACTTGGGCCGTTTTTCCCTTTGATGTAACGGAAGAAGCTGCGGAGGGGAGTGGCCGGCTGACCCATCCATACAGGAGCAAAGAAGAGAATAAGATCATAGGGGTCGAGAACAGCGCCTTCTGGAAGGACAGTAGGTGTGCGCCCGAACAGCATATCAACGGCAATGGTAAGTGTCTTGCGTTTTTTGTGTTCGGAAACGCGAAAGTGATCAAGAGAAAGTTTTTCCCCGACCCAGGTGGCCAAAGCTTCATTATTGCCCGTGTAAGAGTAAGAGATAATTGCAGTTTTCATTTTTGCCTCGTTTCTTTTCCACATTCCTGTGGAAGAATGTAAGCGCTACTTGCTTTCACTTTTGGGATGGATGTCAGTTAGTCCTCGCATAACAAATTCGGTGAGAAGGTAAGTCAAATCAGGGAAATACTGTATTCCAATTTCTTCTTTGTGGATATCGATATAGGGGATTGCATGGAGGAGTGCCAAAATCAAATCATCATCTAGATCTGTACGGAGTTTCCCGCTGTTTTTCCACATCTGAATCAGTTTTCTCGTGCTCTCGTTCATCTGCTTTTCAATGCTTCTCATCCCGCCTTGGGCATGGAAGGTCTTCTCGAATTTACTGTATAGATCCTTGTTGTACCATTCCTTCAGGATAGGGTTCGTCTGGATTCCTTGTTCATTTTGCTTGAGTATTGTCAGAATTGCGCAAACGGGATCGTCTGCTAAGGGTACATCCGCAAAACTCTTCTTAAGCTGTTCGTTCTCGTGCAGGTATATTTCAAGGAAAAGCTGATCTTTCGAAGGGTAGTATTTGTAGAATGAGCCGACTGCGATACCCGCTTGGTTTGTGATATCTGCGACGGTGGTTCGTTTGAACCCCTTTTCACTGAAAACTTGTTTACCACATCGGAAAAGGATTTCTTTTACATCGTTCATGTTGCTCTCTCCTGTGTGAATGAATAGATCGCGCATTCATTCATGCATTCAATTTATCATCTCGCATGTGGATTGTCAAGAATGGAACGAGTTCTTTGGCAGACACGTGTATCCATATGCAAATGAAGATTGTCCAGTATGTTGCATTCACGCCTATCCGCAGGCGTAGTGGGTCTCTCTTTTCTTCGTTTTGTGGTAGTATTGGTAGGTAAATCTTTCGGGTACGCGATCGTAAGCATATAGGTAGGAGAATAGACAACATGGGCATCTTGGACATTGTTGAGGTATCGCATTCGTTTGGCGATAACAATTTATATAAAAACGCATCTTTCGAGCTTTTTAAGGGCGAACACATGGGCATTGTCGGACACAACGGAACGGGGAAGACAACGCTTCTTAATACCATTATTGGGACATTGATCCCAGATGACGGACGTATTGTCTGGCAACGAAATGTCAGATACGGCTACTTGGATCAATATGCGAAAATCGACCGTCAATATACTGTGTTTG
>JBPOHB010000171.1:0-22071 GCA_052036055.1 Bacillota bacterium
ATGGGAACAGGGCCTTGGAGTCAAGCTTTTTCCTGTAACTGATCAGCTCATAATATGTATAAATTAAATAGAATGTCCATACAAGCGGCCGGGTAAAAAACAGCACCCCTCTGTGGTAGATATTTTGGTTATCGTAGTAGAAAATGAGCGGCGTATACAAGCTCAGAATGATCAGAATCGCGTCTATGTATACCGGAATCATCAAAACACGAAAGGCATTTATCGCCTTTTTTTCATTCCCATGTATCTGGAAATGAACATACATACTCCATATCACCCACGGCATGGGTGATATGGAAAAATAGATCATCGTATAAATAATGTCGGTCATCCGAGCAAACTGTCCGGGTATCCCATCAAGTGCCCACAGCATAGAATCAAGCGGAAGCATAACCATTACAGATAGAACAAGCCACATGAAAAGTCTCTGTTGGAAAAGATATTTCTCGCGGAGATACTGGGTACTAATAATCATCAAAAGCAGCATTGCTGCAGCAAATACGTTCATCTCAATGTAAGCAATCGCTAACATTATTCTCACCTCCTGCTTTTGCAAAAAATAAGTGCAAGGCAATTCAAAACTTTATTATATCAAATATCAACGAAAGCAATTGTTAATAGAAAGCAAAGAATCATGCTAGGCTGTTAGGCAAGATAATCTCGAAAAAGGTTCTGCTATCATCACTCTCCACTTGAATTGTGCCGCCGTGAAGTTCGGCAATACTCTTAGCGATAGCAAGACCCATGCCCATTCCACCCGCATAACTGCTTCTCGATTTCTCAGCCCGATAGAAACGTTCAAATAGATTCGGAAGATCCTCCTCACCAATTTTCTCTCCAAAATTGATGACTCGAATCTTGATAACCGTCACAACGCGGTCCAGTTCAATCACAATTCGCTTTCCCGATTTCCCATATTGAATTCCATTTTGGATAAGATTTTGCAGCATCCGAATGAAGAGTTTCACATCGACACGGACATGTAGATTCTCGTGTACCTGTACGATCGAGAACGCGATTCCTTCTTTTTCAAGTCGAGGAATGAAATCAATCAGAACTTGGGAAACAAGGTCATACAGGCGGATCAGTTGTGTATCAAGAATAATCTCCTTGTATTGCAGGCGGCAGTATTCCAGCATTTGATTGATCTGCCGGCGCATAATCTGGCAGGTCTGGCTCATAATGTCCGTATATTCTTCACATGCAGCAGGATTCGTATAAATATTCGTCCGAATCAAGTCTGAATAGCCTGTGATTGCAGTAATCGGCGTCTTCAGATCATGCGAGATACTACTGATGATTTCGGTCTTGGCACGCTCGTCAGCTTTCTGTTTTTCAAAAGATTCCTGAAGAGCTATAACCATCATCTCAATACTTTGCGTAATCTGCGCAATCTCATCATTGCCGCTTGGCTGATCCCTTCGTGAATAATCTCCTTCGCTAACGCGTTCGACATACTCTTTGAACCGCTTAAGACGGCGATACAAGCCGAGTGAATACAAGCCGAAAAACAGGGCGACAAGAATAACAAACGGAACGCCCCACAACAAAATCGTCATGGGTCCATCCGTATCTTGCGCAGTGCCAAACACGTGTAATGCGTAATAAATCAGGCAAAGGATTGCGCCTGAGGTTATCTCTGCGCATACAAAATAGAATACGAGGCGGAAAGAAATATCGCTTGGCAGCCTAATTCTCAATTTTGTATCCTACCCCCCATACGTTCTTAATGATCTTATCCTCGCGGGCCTTATCATCAATTTTCTCGCGCAATCTGGCTATATGAACCATAACCGTATTGTTGCTCTCAAAATAGATCTCGCCCCATACCCTCTCAAATAGCTCTTCCAAGGAGAATACTTTCCCTGGGTTTTGTGCTAGCAAAATCAGTATATCAAACTCTTTGCGCGTTAAGCTGACTTCTTGACCATAGAGCAAAACGCGGCGTTCACTTTTTCTGATTTCAAGTCCCTTAATAAGCAGGACATCTTCCTCAAGTGGAAGCTGTGTATCCTCGAAAAATGCCGCTCTGCGAAGTTGCGCACGAACGCGAGCGAGAAGTTCAATGGAACTATATGGCTTATTCAGATAATCATCTGCACCAACCGTAAGCCCGACTGTACGATCCACGTCAGTATCCTTGGCGCTGAGCATCATAATGGGAACGTGGCTAAATTGTCGTATGCGTCTGCACGTCTCAACCCCATCCATTCCATTCATCATGACATCTAGTATCACAAGGGAAATATTGCCAGTCTTCATGAACTGTAACGCCTCAATGCCACTTGATGCGGTGATCGTCACATATCCCTCTTGTGTAAGTTGTCTGGCTATTAGGTTGCGGATGGCTCCGTCGTCATCAACAATAAGAATCTTGCTTTCGTCCATATTCGTCATCTTACGTTTCTCCTGATGAAAAATGGCGTGTACAACAGCCTGAATCCGATAGGGTACCTCCCTATCGTACCACGATTACGTCTGGTTTGTGTGAAATGCATATCCTGACATGTATTTCGGCATCAAGACACGCATATGCGTCGATACTCAGAGGGCGAGTATTGAACCGTTCTTTTGAAGGATCGGCTGAAATAACTCGTATCGCCAAAGCCCGTTCGCTCGCAGATCTCATTTACGGAGAGCTGTGTGTCGCGAAGAAGTGCCGCCGCCATTGTCATTCGAAGCTGCGTTACATAACGATTAATTGAGACACCTGTGCATTTTTTGAAATCTGCCAGAAGGGTCGTCCGATTTGTATGCAGCACTTTGGCAAGCTCATCCACCGTTGTTTTCTGATGGTAATAGTTTTGCAGGTAAAAAATGGCGTCAGCCGTTAGTTTCGTATACCCCGATTCAATTCTTGTTGGCATCACGGAGAGCTGTGCCTTCTCTGGAATATAGAGTCCAAATAGTATTTCAAACAGAAATGACCGACTTCTGCAAGGCCACGAAGAGGAATCTTGCTTCTCAAGTTCGCTTCTCAGCCGATTAAACCGTTTCTTCATCGCGCTGATTTCTTCGCCTGAGAACGTGAATATCCTCTCATTCTCATTGATTTTGTCGGAAAATGGCGTCAGATAGAATAGATCCTGATACTCTGTTCCTGAGAAAGTATCCATATATAAAAACGCGTCAAAGTCAAATTTAGTGTTAATTACGCAGGGATGAAAAAAGAGTACCTCTGTATCCGTATCTTCTTCTCTGCATATCGAGACGCGATCCTTCTCGCTCATGCAGATCACATGTGGCCCCAGTAAAATGTGCTCCTTGCCGCTAATGGACAGATGAAGCGTCCCGTGATCTTGCAGCAGTATTTTATAGTATTCTGAGACGAATGGAGACATAAGCATATCATGCCCAGAAAACACGCAAATCGGCAAAGAATATCCCGTGTAGAATTGTTTTCCGACTGTATCTAATCGCATACACACACTCCCTCTTCTTCCTCACTCAGATTATACATGTTAGTCAAAGGTTCGTACTGCCGAAAACGGACACGTAAGAAAGATGTAAGGAAGCATGTGCACAGTAGCTCTTTCCTTTTCTCTCGCTTGACATTTCATCACGCTCACATTACTGTGGTTGCAGGTTTTGGATGATCAAGATCGTAAGGAGAAGTACTTCAAATGCACTATTACATGCCGCCCGAGTGGGAAACGCACCAGCGAATGTTCATGCAGTGGCCGGTTCAAGATGATGTCTGGGCAGAAAATATTGACCTGGCTCGTATCGCGTTTGCCGATGTTGCCCGAGCAATTTCTCGTTTTGAGCCCGTGACGATGCTTGTCAATTCAGATCAATATGCGAATGCCCTTGACCTGTGCGGCTTGTCAGTAAATATCCGAATCGTTCCACACGATGACAGTTGGGCGCGGGATACAGCCTGTACATTTGTCTGGGATTCCCAAGAAAGTGCCCTTGCGGGCATCCACTGGGGATTCAATGCCTGGGGCAATAAATATCCGAATTATCAGCTCGATGCGAAAGTCCCGACGGCAATCTGTGATTCGTTTGGCATTCAGGAAATAGATGCGCAGATGATCCTTGAGGGCGGATCCATTCATACAAATGGAAATGGCACGCTACTGACCACGGCAGAATGCCTTTTGAACGAGAATCGGAATCCGTCGATGACAGCTTCGCAAATAACACAGCGGCTCTGTGATCTGCTGGGTGTCCGACGAGTTGTTTTTCTGGAGCAAGGACTCTATTTGGACGAGACGGATGGACATATAGATAATATTGCCTGTTTTATTGATGAAAATACGGTTCTCATCCCCAAAGTAGCCGACCCGAATGATCCGAATTATGCGATCGTAGCAAAGGCACGTGAGAGAATTCTTCAGGCAGGCCTTTCCATCGCGGAGATTGTACATCCGCCGATGACCCTTGAGAACGGCATTCCACTTACCGTAAGCTATATCAATTTCGTATTTGTTAACGGCGGAATCATTCTCCCGAAATTCGGTGGATGCCTCGAGAAATATGACGATGAAGCGAGAAGCACGATGCAAGAACTTTTTCCATCCAGAGAAATCGTATCCGTTTACTCACGCGATATCATTCGGGGCGGTGGAAATATTCATTGTATTACCCAACAAATGCCCGTTGATAGAGCACCAAACATACACTTCTAGGAGGATCACACGATGCGAGAAATCACCGTTGCAGCAATTCAGATGTCATCATCTGGCCGGATGGAAGACAATATAGCGAAGGCGGCAGCATTGGCGTCTGAAGCAGCAGACAAGGGCGCGAAAATTATCTTGTTGCAGGAACTTTTCGAGACGAACTACTTCTGCCAGAAACCACTCGATCCCTATCATTGTCTTGCAACCACCGCGGCTGACAACCAGGCGATCGCCTATTTTGCGAAATTTGCAAGAGAGCGAGAAGTGGTTATGCCGATCAGTTTTTTCGAGCGGGCTAACCCCGTGAACTATAATTCTCTTGCCGTGATTGATGCAAGCGGAGAAATTCTCGGCATTTATCGCAAATCGCATATTCCAGAAGGTGCGGGCTACGAGGAGAAATACTATTTTGCTCCTGGTGATACTGGCTTTCTGGTTTGGGATACCGCGTATGCCCGTATTGGCTGCGGTATCTGTTGGGATCAGTGGTTCCCTGAGGCGGCTCGCTGTATGTGCTTAAGTGGCGCCGAGCTTCTCTTCTACCCAACTGCAATTGGCTCGGAGCCACTTGATCCAAGCATGCATTCGCGTGCGCATTGGCAAACAGTCATGCAGGGGCACGCGGCAGCTAATCTGACACCGGTCATTGCTGCGAATCGCGTCGGCACAGAAAAGGAGGGGGATTCTTCTATTACTTTTTATGGTTCCTCTTTCATTACTGATGAACAAGGGCAAATCGTACATTCGCTCGACGAGACAGAAGAGGGAATCTGCCTGGCGACCCTTGATCTCGACAAAATAGCTGAGGCGCGCCGGAGCTGGGGCGTCTTCCGAGACAGAAGACCCGATTTGTATGGCATTATTGTGCAAGAAGATCCTCATTTCTTCTGCAAGTAAATCCGTTTATTCATAGGAAATGCGTGGAAAAGGCACACCCTTTGGTGGGTGCGTCTTTTTTTCTAACTTTTCGAAAAACCTATTGCCAGTCTGTGCATAGTGTGTATAATGGATATGCACAGTGCAAATAAGGAAGTGTGACGATCATGAACATTATTATTAGTAATTCGAGTGGGAAACCCATCTACGAGCAAATTACGGCTCAGATCAAGAATATGATTATGACCGGGCAGCTTGCTTCTGGTGATCTACTCCCATCGATTCGTCTGCTGGCGAAGGAGCTCCGCATCAGTGTCATAACGTCCAAACGCGCGTATGAAGATCTTGAGCGCGATGGTTTCATTACCACGGTTGCCGGTAAGGGCTGCTATGTCTCTCCCGGTAACAAGGAACTTCTGCGAGAGCAACAGTTGAGGCTAATCGAAGGGTATTTCCAAGAAGCAATCGAGCTTGCAAGTATTGCAGGAATTACCTGCGAGGAACTCGGCGAAATACTAAACATGCTATGCAAGGAGACATAAATCTATGGAAAACGCTCTTGAAATAGAAGGATTGAATAAATCCTTTGAGGATTTCTCGATTTCAAATTTATCCTTTTCTCTTCCCTCTGGGAGTATCATGGGCTTCATCGGTGAGAACGGTGCTGGCAAAAGCACAACCATCAAGCTGATACTTGATCTAATCAAGCAAGATAGCGGTGATATACGGATATTCGGCAAGAACAATCGTGTTCATGGTATTGACTGCAAAGAAGACATTGGCATTGTCTTTGATGAATGCAATTTCCCCGATACACTGCGTTCCTGCGATGTCCCCCACATTATGAGACACATATATGCGAATTGGGACGATGCAGTCTTTGCAAATTATATGCGTACATTCGAGCTTCCTGCCAAAAAGCCGTTCGCGAAATATTCACGCGGTATGAAAATGAAGCTCATCATCGCGGTTGCGCTGTCACATCACGCGAAACTGCTCATTCTGGACGAGCCCACAAGCGGGCTTGATCCCATCGTCCGCGATGAAATACTGGACGTTTTCCTTGACTTCATTCAGGATGAGGAACACTCGATTTTTATCTCCTCACATATTATTTCCGACTTGGAGAAAATTGCCGATTATATTACGTTCATTCACAAGGGCAAGATTGTTTTTAGCGAATCCAAAGACGATCTGCTGGATACTTACGGCATTTTGAAGTGTTCGGCAGAAGATTTCGAAAGTGTCCCACCGGCTGCTGTATTAGGATCGCGCAGAGGTCAATTTGGAATAGAGGCTCTCGTAATCCGATCGCAAATCCCGGATGGATTACTCGTTGACCCAGCAAGCATTGAAGAAAATATGCTTTTTCGCGTGAAGGAGGCTCGTATATGATTGGATTATTACTCAAAGACCTTTTCTCAATGAGAAAGCAAGTTGTCGTTATGGGCGGACTGGTCGTATTTTACATTTTGTTCGGATTCATACTCAAGCAGCCCGCTATGGTATCGGGCATGATGGTTGCCCTTTTTATTGGCATTCCTCTTGGTCTGATGAGCTATGACGAGACAAGTAAATGGGATCGATATGCGTTATCAATGCCCATTTCGAAGAAGATTCTCATCGGAAGTAAATACGTGATTTCATTTCTCTATCTGACGGCAAGTCTTCTTGTGATGTTTGCAGTTAATTTTCTTTCCGTGGTCATTTTCCCAGACAAAATAACGCCGGAGGATGCCTGTCTACTTTCACTTGCGGTCATGGGAGCTGGGATGCTGTACACGTCGATCATGCTTCCCGTTATCTATCAATTCGGTGTCGAACGTTCGCGATTTCTCATGATTGTGGTCTTTGCTGCGCCACTCATCTTATACTTCATCCTATCCAAAGCAGGTGTAGATCGCCCCTCCGCTGACACACTCAAAACACTTGCCTATTTTGCGCCTGTGCTTATGATCCCCGTTTTCCTTCTGTCCGCGTGTCTATCCCTTTTCATTGCCTCGAGAAAAGAATATTAATCCGCGAAAACCCTGTTGATTTCTAAAACACTGACACGAATGCACGCCAAATACCTAAGCTTGTCCGCGGCATCATATAGCTGTTTCCGATAGAGAATATAGGTCTTTGAGCCTCTTTGCAGATTTTCGTACATGGCTGACAGAAGCATCATCAGATAGGTCTGTTTCTGCGGATCCGAGCTAGCCAGATTCGCTATTTCCTGAAGCATCGCCGCCTCATCCGTCTCGCTTAGTTGGTGTGAATGATCTTCGGACAGGATGCTTGATGCGAACCGCCCAAGACTACGCAAATAGCTGGCTACAGCAGGTGCATCTGGTGATGAATAGGTGAACTCAGGTTTTGCTGATGCCGACTGCATACTTTGTTCGGTGCCTGTAAAGGGAAGCATGATCTCGCGAATTAACTCGAGGAATCTTCTGCCAAAATCGGTGACCAAAATGTCTTTCGTCACGATACGTGCGCTCTGCTTCGCGCGGTCAAGTATCCATGTGCGGGTCCGGTACATTCCATTATCAAAGGTAATCGTCCCGGTAATCATGTAGTCCAGTGACTCTTTGGCACACAGGGCAAATAGACTTTGCACATCCGGTTCGAGCGGACGCAAACTTTGCTTTGAGGCGTCCATGGTCGGAAATAAAACGATTGGGTTGCTATGTGCAGTGAAAAGGAGCTGCTCGCCTATATAGAGCGGCAACGATTCACACAGCCACTTTGCCGATTTGCCTTCGGCAATATCTTTTTTCGAAGAGAGATATGTCGTATCCGCATACAGATAGACGCCAACTCTTCTATATGAATCTGGTGATGGGAATATGTCTGTAAGTCCTGGCAAATTGGTTCGCCAGATCGGAATCGGCATAACCAAGGGTCTTTCCTTCGATTCTTCTTCACTTGCATCCGTCACGGTCTCGTCGGCATTGGGGGCCTGATCCTCGTTTCGCGACTGGGGTGTCACCTCTTCCGGGAAACCAGTTGCTGGTTGTTCTTCATGAACAATACTCGCTGCCTCTTCGTTTTGCACCGGCGGCTCTTCCGGCGTCATGCCGGCAACGTATGTTGATTCTTTTCTCCGCATCGTGGCAAATGACCGTTCAAAGTCTTCGAGATACGTATGAATGTCCGGATTATCTTTTCGTCTGATAGCGGCAAGCAAGGCTTCTCCTTCCTCCGCACGTTTCGTCTCTCGAAAAGCCTGAAGAAGATTAAGCCCTATGTAAATGTTGTTTGCATCCACTTGGTAATGAGGACAAAGAAGTTCAATCATCTCTTCTGGAAAAGCATGCTGACCCAGATCTGCAGACATCAGGAAGAGTGCGTAATCCGAAATATCGGGAACCACCAACACATCCGCATATAGCACGATTGCACGAGAAATATCCTTCTCTTGAAGAGCCATCCGAGCAAGAAAAATCTTCGGCAAAACACTGTTTTCAATCTGGCAGAGCTCCTCAAGAGCCGCTGTGACCGCATGTTTTCCGCCTTTCTTGTAACAGTATGCAAGAAGAAGGTTAAGCTTCTCCTCCTGATTGGGGTCATCACAAAGAGAGAACCAGATGTCCTGCGGGGTCTCCTGTGGGAGCGCCGCCTTCTCTACTTCCTGTTTCGGAGCAGCATCTCTATCGCCCAAATGAAATAAATCCGAGAACTTCATATTTGCCTCCAACTTTCCTTGCAAAACTTCGTGCCATTAGAAGCAGTTGATTCGTCGCTTTTCCCGATCACAGCTTCCCTTTTCCTCACATTGATAGCAGATCTCGTTGAGCAGGAATTCTTTCCTCTCATATCGCTGAAGATTCTCAAGCGTCGTCTGCGCAATGGCCTGCATCGCCTCTTGCGTAAAAAAAGCCTGATGGGAAGTTACGAGAACGTTCGGAAAACTCATAAGTCTTACGAGTGCCTCATCCTCAAGGATCTCATTGGACTTATCTTCGAAAAAGTAGTCATCTTCCTCTTCGTAGACGTCAAGCCCGACGCCACCAATTTCTCGGTTCTTCACTGCCTCAATTAAGGCTTGGGTGTCCACCAGTGCACCCCGCGAGGTATTCACTAAGATGGCAGAATTCTTCATTTTCTGAAGCGAATCGTGATTGATCATATACTTTGTCTCCGGAGTAAGCGGGCAATGCAGCGAAATCACATCCGATTGCTTCCAGATCTCATCTAGTGAGACAAATGCAAGGTCTGAATCCTTGGGTGGAAAACGGTCATATGCAATAACCTTCATCCCAAAACCCTGCAAAATATCGATCATAATCCGGCCAATTTTCCCTGTCCCGATAATGCCCGCCGTCTTGCCATGAAGATCCATACCGAGAAGTCCATTGATGCTAAAGTTATAGTCCCGTGTTCTGGAATAAGCACGGTGTGTTTTACGATTTACGGAAAGAAGCAGTGCTGCCGCATATTCGGCGACCGCATACGGCGAATATGCTGGAACACGCATAACATGAATCTTCTTAAATGCAGCGGCAAAGTCGACGTTATTGAATCCTGCACATCGCAGCAAAATGACTTTCACGTCCATCTTCGCTAGCTCATCAATCACTTCTTTACTGACCGTGTCATTCACAAAAACGCACACGGCATCACATCCCTTTGCCAGAACAACCGTATCCAGAGAGAGATGGCTCTCGATATAAATGATTTTGTATCCGTATTCCACGACATATGCATCAAACCATGTACGGTCATAGGGCTTGGTATCATAAAAGGCTATCTTCATCTTTTTTTATACAACTTCATTTCGCCCATTTTTCGGCGCATGTCGTTGTCATACCTTCCTCTCTCTGTTGCTTTTTTCTTCATGCTTGCGAGGCAATAAGCGGTGATTTGCCCGTTCTTTTGTATTCCATGAATTCACTTGTAGCTGCCGCCTTCAAACGCTTCTGATAATCTGCATAGACAAGTGGTTCTCTGCCACTTACGACAGCATCTGTCAAATCGCAATAGAAAAGCATATGCGATCCAAGATCCCTCTCGTCAATCAGCTGGCATCGAAACCATGCCGCCGCATCTACCAGTACGGGTAGTTCCCCGAACAGCTCCGACGGAACATTCTTCCACTTATCCGTTTGCCTGGCCGATTGATATCCGAAATTGGATATCACAAAGGGATGTACAGAGGAAGGCAATACGGATACCGTGAATTCCTTTTCTTGCGAAATCAATTCCGTTGTTCGATTCTTCTTTTCGGCACTATACATAATCCTGGGCGGATCAAGTGTAACCTGGGCAAAGGCGTCAATTACACATCCGCCAAACCAATCTCGATCTCGAACACCAACAACGTATAATCCATAAGAGATCTTCGCCAAAGCCGTCTTATCCATATAACCTCCTGTGTCACGCTCTTGTCTATAAAGTCCTGTTTCTGAGGGCTCGATCAGCAAAATCAATGGGCAGTCCGATCGGAAATACACGAATGATTCCGGAATACTCCCGACCACGATCCATGAGCATACCTTCTTTGGGAAGAATGAAGGTAACTGTACAATCCGCGCTGACGGCACGCGAATCGACCTCGCCAGTATTCGCATCCACACCTGTAGGAATATCAATTGACAGGACTCTGGCTCCGCGGTCTCTCGCCTCGGCGATCTTATTTGTAATCAGCCGAAGATGCGCAGGCAAGGGGCGCGCAAACTCATATCCTGTCCCGATAATGCCATCAATAATCATGCATGGCATACCGGAAATCTTCTCATCAATCATTCGTGAGACACCGCTGCGAAGTGAATAGGGATCAAATTCCTCAGCCGGGCGAACGGGTACCCCAAGAGTCATGGCCGCCTCCCGCAAACCATACACCACACCCGAATGCGCATGCATGGTGAAGCAATCCCAAATCGTAACCACATAACCGCGGCTATACAGGAGTCTTGCGGCAACATATGCGTCGCCACCATTATTACCTTTTCCCGCAAAAATATGAATCGGTGTTGTCGTCGCTCCTGCCATATATTCACATATCTCGACAACAGCAAGGCCAGCATGCTCCATAAGAATCGGAATGGGTATCTTGAAATGATTCACCGCCTCCGCATCAACAATCTTCTGTTCCTCGCGCGTGAGAGCACGCTTCACGCGACGAACAGGAACAAACGTCGTCTTGGGGGGTTCCGGATTAAGAATACTCTTCTTGGGCCAGAAAGGGTTTTCCGGTTGTCTCATTTATGCGCCTCCATATGGGAACGACTGTATACATAGTGGCCTAACAGTATTTTATCACAAGTATTTTTCAGATTTGCAGACAAACATGATAAATGAACAAATATTCATAAATCTTCAGTACAAATCGCGTCCTCGATTCTTATCCGCGATTATGCAAGCCTTATATATCGGAATAAAGGCAATAGCGATCAAGCTGCCCGTCAGAAGGGACACAAGAAGCAGAACCGGTAGATACGCCACCATATCTATGGTCCTTGTGAGTATCACCGCGGCGAGAATCTGCCCGACATTATGTGCCGCCGCACCACCGACTGACACGCCGAAAACGGAATAATGCCTCCGGCGAATCAGAAAATGCATAACGGCAAGCGAACAGAGACCGCCAAGCAAGGAAAATAGAAAAGCAACCAAATTCCCACCAAAAGCAAACGATAAAATGCATCTTGAGACAACAATCATGAGCGTAGGTGCGATACCGAAAAAGTACAGTGAAACAAGAGTCACAACATTAGCAAGCCCTAAGCGCATACCAGGAACAGGAAAAAGCACGGCAGGAATAAGCCAGCTCTCGGCAATGGATATTGCCAGAGAAAGTGAAATCATGATGCCAAACCGCGTATAATCGTGTGCCTTATACTTCACTTCATGCCTCTCTCTTTCTTATTGTGAAATGACATCATACGACTTCTCATCCGAAGATGTCTCCTCCGATACGATTTTTAGGACAGCTCGGTTTGGAATGCAGACTGCCATATCGCCCGGTTCGGACAGAAACCCCGCCGCGACACAGATCTGATCTTTGCAATTGGATTCTTTGATACACGCCTGCCCATTTTCGATGCAGACAACAAAATCCGGATTCCCCTCGATGGGACTATAGAGCTTTTGCTCTGTCGACTGCGATAATGAGACGCGAAGAACCTCTTCACCGTCGACGGTAACCACCGCGAAAAGCTCTCCCGTATTCGCCTTCATTTGATTGTGATATAGATATGCAGATAGAAAAGTCGTAAACGCAAGAATTCCGACAAGTCCGAGCACAAGCATATCCCACTTCACAAAATGCAAAATGGGCTTCGCTCCGTTATCTTCGTCAAAAGTTTTCGCATTTTCGGTAAATCGTTTCCCCAAAATAGTCACCCTCTATGAAAAGAATGTTACATCATAGCCGTCTGAAGCCGCAAATATTCCCTCAAGATCCTTACTTGCCAGAATTTCTCCGTCATCCGTCACAAGTACTACGGAAAAATCCTGGTGAGATCGCCAGAACTGCATCGCTTCCTCGCTTCCCATCACAAAAAGAGCGGTCGAAAGAGCGTCCCCCTGACTCCCATCAGAAGAAATGATGGATACCGATGCAAGATCGCTTTCAGCCGGTTCCCCCGTATCCGGATTCATAATATGAATGTACGTCTTCCCGTCCTGTGTGAAATTGCGCTCATACCCGCCAGACGTAATCACCGAAATATCCGTATCGGTCAGGATGCCCACGCAAGAGGAAAGATCAAACGGATCCGCAATACCGGTTTTCCAAAGAGACGCATCTTCTTTTTCTCCGAAAACCGCGACGTTGCCGCCGAGTGAGATCATGGCGGCGTCAACATCATAGGAAGAAAGTACACGCTGTACTTCGTCACTTGCATATCCCTTGGCGATGCCTCCCAGATCGATCTCCATATTCTCCTTTGTCAGAAAAACCGTCTGAGAAGATTCGTTACATTCAACATACTGATAATCTACAAGCTGCGCTGCTGCGAGACGTTCATCGGAACTTGGGACATAGTAGTCGTCTGTCGTAAAACCCCAAAGATCCATAACGGGTGCGATCGTAATATCAAATGCACCCTCCGTTTCGCGCGACGCTTCGAGTGCCAATGAGATGAGTTTATATGTATCCGCAGAAACCGCAACGGGTTTGATGCCTGCATTTTGATTTATCAGCGACACTTCGCTTGTATCAAGCGTACGTGAAAACAGATTTTCAAGCTCATAGACACGCGTTTTTGCCGCCTCAACCGCTACATCTGCCTCTGTTCCATATGCTGAAATCGTCATATATGTATTCATTGCGAAGAAGTCTGCTGTCGCCGTATTCTTCTTCGCACGGCAGCCCGTAAAAGAAGAGAAAAGGACCCCGCACAGCAAAATAACGGATAGGCATTGGTGAATACGCGCAAATCGGTGCTTCTGACATAATAAAAGCAATTTTCTTCCTCCCGACTAGCAAAGATATCATTCTCTTGCTCTGTTATCTTAGCAGAATCCTCAGTTCATTACATAAAAACATGCAAAAATATCGAAAAGGAAGCCTGTAGGGGGAACTACAGGCTTCGGCAAATGCGGCAAGATGGGGGGCCGCTCACGATAGTAGACATCTTTTGCAGGAATTCGGATCTCAGACAATCAATTCCTCTTCCTTTTTCGAAATCAGGCGAATCGGGTCTGTACTGCGAAACACGCCCTTCTTTCGGAAAGCATGATAGATGCCGACCCCATTCCCTGCCACAAGTGTTATACCGATAAATAAAACAAAATACCAATATAGCATATAGATTTCTGCGTTTTGTGCTGACACCTCCCAATAGGGTAGCGGAAAATCGGTTTTCCAAATCGTGTTATCTCCGAGCGGGAAAAACGTATCATATAGATTCATCAGCGAGAAGCGGTTCGTATTATCAATCAGCAGAAAGTTGTGTTCCGACTTACTGTATGTCGAGATAGCAAGGCTCAAATTGTTCAAAGAAACGCCGGATATGTTTTCAGGCACAAGGACTTCGTAACAGGTAATGGCAATCTGCGACAGGCTGTCAGACGCGTCTTGTGATAGCCCAGATGCGCTTCCCGCCTGACTTGCATCCGCTGATGATTGCGTCGTAAGGAAATTCGTAAGTTCATCAAAATAGATGTATGCCTTCGGATATTCGCCATATGATTTCTCATTTATTTCATTTTCTGACGGGGCAACGACCCCAACAACCGTATATGTCAGTGATCCGACCATAACCTTCTGTCCTATGACGTCGTTGGAAGAAAACAATTTCCATGCCAGCGCTTCGTCAAGCACGATGTTGTATGGGCTATGTTTTTCCTCTGTGAGAAAACACCCGGATATTAGGTTCATCGGATGAAATTCCGAGTATGATCCACCGACCCCGTATATTTCTGTATCAATGATACTTGAAACATTTCCTGTCTCATCAGCAACTCCGACTGTTCCTTTAGTTGAGGCAGAATATGCGTCGATCCAAATGGGTGTATCCGAATCGTCCGTATTCTTACTGTCCTTCTCATAGGAAGCGACCGTCAGGTCAATCGACTTCCGAATTGCCTCAAGATCTGAGACATTTAGGCTGACGCTACTGTCGATATAGAGATCGGGGCCGCTTGTCTGATCCTGCCCTCGTGCAATACAGGTAATCTGGTCATAGGTCTGCTTCGTATCTGCTTGCCATGTCTCTGCGGCAAGCTGAGCCGTCTGAGAAGCTTTGATTTGCTGCATGCGAGCGAAGGAGACAACCACAAGCACGAGACCCAGCAGTGCAAAGATCATCGGAATGATAAACATGAGCTTTTTGGTGCCAATAATGAACGTATCCTTACGTTTCTTGAAAAACGCGAAAATACGGGTATCCCTGATTTTCACTTATGAGACCTCCTGCTGCTCATCAGCAAGTCGAACTTGTGAACCATCCTCGAAAGGTTTGTTGTATGAGGTGATAATGTACTGATTCTGTAGCGATGCATCATCAACAGCGGTTGCGGTATCGCTTTCTGCCAGCACATTAACTGCGACCTTCACAGCAACATATCTTGTGCCAAGCGGGCTATCTTTTGTCTTGAGAACGTAGACGAATTTGCCTGACGAGTCCGTAAAGATTGCGTTATTCGGCACTATGCAATCATAGTTCTTGTTCATATTGCTGACAGTAATATTGATGGACATGCCTACATAATAGTATTCACCTGTCATCTGAAAGGTGATCGTCTTATTGTTCTTCGGTGAATTTGCACTTGGCTTGATCGATATAATCAAAGCATCGTCTTCGTTGTAACTCATATCACTTTGTGCTGCCATGCCCACCTGCAGATCCTTCACATCAGTCGAAGCAAAATCAATCGAGACCTTGTATCCCGCATCTGGATCAATGATAAGCGCAACAACGGTATCCTTCGTAACGGCGTCACCTGATGCGACGGAAATATTGGCCACAATTCCTGACACAGGAGCTACGATACTTGTCTGTGTCGAAGCAAGCGTCAGTTCATCAACCTTCTTCTGGAGATCATCAATATTCTTCTGCTGGGCTTCAAGCTGGTCTTCTGTCTTAATCTCATCTACATTTGCCTGTTTCATTGCATTGTCAAGAGTCTTTTTCGCAGTATCCAATGTGGACTGCGCTTTCGTAACAGCCTACGTGGCCTTATCTACTGTCAGGTATGCACTAGCGGTGGCTTTCTCCGTCTGCGCATTCGTCAGGTTTGTCTGTTCGGTAGTAAGTGCCGTATTCTTGGCTGTCAGGTCGGTATTCTTCGTTGTGATGGAAGCGGCATAGGTATTCGACTGCGAAATGTATGTCGCCCTCTCCGAAACTTTTGTAGTGGTATCCTCTCCGTTTGCGATCATTTCGGCAATGACAGAATCATATTCGGATATGATCAAGTCAACAGCACTTTTCTCGCTGGATAGATTCGAAATGTCAGCGGTAATCGTATCGATGGCTGCCTGAATCGTTGCGATGTTCTTATTTGCCGTATCAATCTTTGCCTGCGCGGCAGCAATCGCAGTCGCTTTGTTATTTGCATTTGCAAGATCCACATTGGCGGCATCAAGTGCCTCCTGTGCAGCATCAATCGCATCCTGATAGGACGCGAAGTCAGCCGATTGCTCGGGAGTCAGCTCCTGGTATTTCTGCTCAAGTAGAGCGGCATCCAGATCTGTCTGCGCCTGAACAAGCTCGTCATTTGTCTCGGCGGGCAGGAGTGTCGCGATTACATCGCCTGCCGCGACCTCATCATATGCAACCACACTAACCGTATCTATGGTCCTCGCAGAAGTTGCCAGAACCTTCGTTGATTTCGTCGCTTCTATGGTCCCAGAACCCTTAACCGTCGTCGACAGCATCCCCGAGGAAGCATATTGCGCCGAAACCTTTGCAAGTCGGTAGTTCATAATTGTATTCGAAAAGAATGTCAGCAATCCCATAATGATGAGAAAGGCAACCCCCACTCGAATAACCCATTTCCTGTTAAGTTTCTTTTTATCCTCTTCCATTTTACAGTCCTCCTGGTTGCTTTCCTTTGCCTGTTCGACTTGGTTCACTTACTTGATTCCGGATCGAGAAATACCCTCAATCAGATACTGTTCACCATGTAAGAATATGAGAAGCGGCGGTATCATAAAGATAAAGGATGCCGCAAATGCGATTCCGACTTCACCACTGTTAATCTGCGACAAGAATACGGAAAGGGGTTGTTTGTCAGGGTCGGTAAGCAAAACGAGTGGCTGCTCAACCATGTTCCAGTAGTCAATGAAGAGCAATATACCCATCGCATACAATGCGCTTCGACACATAGGAATACAGATCATTGTGAATATCTGCCATTCTCCCGCACCATCGAGCTTGGCCGCCTCAACATAGGAAGACGGAATCTGTCGCATATATTTTGTAAGCAAAAACACGCTAAACGTTGAGAAAATACCAGGAAGGATAATTGCCAGAGGCTTGTCAAGAATGCCTAATTTATCTGCAATCAAATAGTTCGGAACCAATGTAACCTGAAAAGGCATCAACATAAGAATAATATAGGAGAAAAACAGCACTTCTCTTCGCTTTTTCCTGTATCTGGCAAAGCTGTACGATGCGAGCGCACCGGTAATCATTTGGAAAATAACGATCGGAACGACAAGTGAGACAGAGTTCCAGAACTTAATCAGATACGTTGGACTGTCAAAAAGAATCTTCGCATACTGTTTGAAGCTAACCATTTCGGGAATCAGCTTGAGCTTCGGTTCGCTCGCAAGATACGTTTTCGTAGAGCTCGTATAGCCGGATAAGCTGTTAAATACCGCGCTGTAATTCGTCTTGATTTCGGTCTCAGACATGAAAGAATTCAGAATCGTGAGAACAATCGGCAAGAGCGAAACGACCGCGATCATGCAAGCGATGATGAAAAAGATCGACATGGATATTCGGTATGTCAGAATATTTCTCGTCAGCTTCTTCTTATTCTTCTGGCTGTCAAATTGCACTTTCCGAGAAACCGTTACTTCTGTGCTAGCGTCGGCGCTAACCAGTAGGGGCTCCGCCTGCATCTCGTCAGCTATCGGCTGACAAATGATCTCCGCCGACTGCGCGTCTTGTGCTGCCACAGATGTATCTTCAGGGCTACAGGCGGGAAGCGACTCTGCCTTCTGAACATCAGAAGATACCGCCTCCGGCGTATTCTCCGCAAATAGCTCGAGCTTGGATTGATCTGCCGCTTTATTCTTCTTCATGCGTCATTCCTCCACGTCTCTGCCAAGTCTGCTTTCGGCCAAGAAAAGTACACCCACGATCAGAATCATACCAAGGCACATAATGACTGCCGCCGACGTAAGTCTCTGATAATCAAGCGATTTGAAAGCATTGTTCATGAAATGCTGCAGGAAGTACAGTGCGTTAAAGGGAATATCCCCAGTCAGCAAATACACTTCGCGGAAGATTTTAAATGAACTGATCAGAGACATAATACACACAAAAAAGAGTGTCGGATATAAATAGGCAAGCTTAATGCTGAAGAACCGCCTGACACTTCCGGCACCGTCCATTCTTGCCGACTCAAGGAGCTCGACAGGAACATTATTGAGCGCACTTAAGAAAAGAACCATGTTATACCCAAGGTTTTTCCAGAGAAAAAGCAATAAAATGACTACTCTTCCCCAATTTGTCTTCAGCCAGTCAACCTTCTCAATGCCGAAATCCCCGAGAAAAGTGTTCAGGGTGCCATTAAAACTGAAAACGACCTGCCAGATAAGCACGATGGACGCGACAGGAACCATCATAGGGCTCAGAAATATACTGCGGAAAAGACTGCGGCCAGGAAGCTTCGTATTCAGCAGGATTGCCAGCAGAAGTGCCAGTAGCACCGCAAGCGGCACTGCCATAGCGGAGAAAAGAAGTGTGTTCTTTCCCGCCATCAGAAAAGCTTTGTTCTCAATAACCCGCTCATAATTATCAAATCCGACGAACTCCGTATTTGTCGAGCTCTTTTGGAAAGAATTGATGGCAATGACGATGAGTGGCAGAAAGAAGAAAAGCATGACCCCCGCGAAACTCGGGAAAAGAAATCCAGAAAGAACAAACCATTCTTTAATTTTCCTAATTCGCTTTCCGCGGGAGCGAAGCGCCTTGTGGTCTTTTACTTCTTTTGCTTCTTGCATATGCATGCTTTTCCCTTTCTACTGCCCATTCTGTTACCCTAATCTACTTGGAATACATGCCTTTATGACCTCTCGTTAACAAGAGTCTGCACGCGATCCTGGATAAGCGCCGATACTTCTTCGGCAGATTTCTGATTGTTAAAGTATGCCGGTACTTCCTCAAGAACGATTGATGTCACAGACTCATCCATATACATTGACTTCGTGACATTGTCAAGCATGTCCAAGTACTTCTGCGCCAGCTCGTCCGTCAGCGGGACATCACTGTAATAACTGAACTGATAATCCTCGTAATCCGTCGGCGGATCCTTCGCTTCGGCAATTTGTGCGTCAACAACTGAATTGAGCATAGGAATGCCCTGCGACGTCTTGGCGATCTCCGTCTGCGTATCTTCAGAGAGCATGGCCTTAACAAATTCCCAGCATCCATCCTGACTTGCAGATTCCGTGCAGATTCCAAATGACTCATTCAGGCTGCACGCAAGACCCGACTTAGCTTCGTCCGGGAACCCGACAAACGCTACGTCTTCCCCGAACATCTGCGCTGCACTATCCAGTGCAGAAATATCATAGATGGTCTGAATCGATAGGGCCAGTTGTCCTTCTGAGGCAAGCGTCCATTCATCAACATATTCTGTATCATCCGTAGCGTCATCGTCTGAACCGTAGGTAAGTGCCATATCAAGAAGCTGATAGAAGCTATCGTTGGAAAAATCCACTGTCCCTTCCGTCTGATTCACATAATCAGACAGAGATACCGAAAGAAGATCTGTCAGCATGGTCGACTGCGTAACATTTACAATCGGCTGTACATCACTTGGCAGAGAATTGATCACTTCGTTGAATTCATCAACCGTCCATCCGGTACGATCCCCAATCAAAGATACGGGGCCCGCAAGACCAGAAAGAGAGAAGGATATTGGCATCTGATACAAAGAGCCATCTTCCAATTTGTTTGCATTTATCACGCTCTCACGATAATCCGCGATCTGGAAATCTTCATCGCCATCGATCAAGGTCGTTAAGTCTACGAGAAGATCTTTGCTCTGCAGTGTATCAAATGGCGCGAAATAGGAAGATCCGCAAATCATATCCGGACCATCTCCAGATAATACATCGATTGCCAATTGCTCCTTGACCTTGGTAAGTGCCGCCAAATAATCTGATTCGTCACCCATATTGGTGAAATCTATTTGCGAATAGTAATCTTCTGTAACAACGATATATTCCTCGTTTTCCTGATTGAAGTTATAAATCGCATCTGTAAGTGACGTATCCCAACTGAGTCCAAGTCCCCCAATAACGAGTTCAACTTTTCCAGCGTTCGGATTGGTCTTCTCCCGATTCAACAGCGCAATATTCGTCTCATAATTTCCAGAATAATTCGATCCCATACAGAAGATCGTATCCTTATCTAAGACATAGTATGTGGCGCCTGAATAATCTGACGAATTGACATCGCAATATTTCCACTTGAATATATCCGTTTTCTCGCCAGAATCAAGATCATAGGCATAAAGCTCGTTCGTAATCTGATCCACAAGATAGAGTCCGTCCCCTCCGACAAGAAGGGTTCCGGTAAGTCCGACTTCCGTCGTATCAATACTCTCACCAAATTCACCCTTATCGGCGTCAATAAGTACGAGAGCGGATGTCGACGTAGAATCCGTGTACACATAAGATTGCGCGTAAACCTTGCCATCAATCTTCACAAGTGACTGAACATAACTATCCGGATCTCCCTCGATTGTCGCGACGAGCGTTCCGTCTGCCTTGTATACAAGAACAGACGCTGAGGCAGCAACATATATCAGGCCGTCATCATCAATTACGAAAGAAGAAAAATAGGCATCTTCTTCGTCCGTTACGATTTCAAGAGGATCTCCGACGAGCGCACCTGTCGAATCAAATGTATATATCTCACTCGTTGGCATAACCATTCCATCATCAGTCATAGTGGAATAATCATATGTCTGTGTAAGCATGCACAGGTTCCCTTGTGTATCCGCAGTCATGCTTATAATTTGAGCCTCTGTAGGAATCGTAGATGAGATATCGATCTCCCCAGTAGAAGTCCCTGACTTATCATAGAAAACAATAATGTTCTGTGTTGTAGATTCATACGACTCGTCATCCATAGACGAATCAAGCATATCTTCATCAATATCTGTTGTCACAACATCTGACGATGTCGCATCCGTTGAATCTGATTCATCTGTCGATGTCGCATCCGTATTGTCTGTCTCGTCTGCTGCGGCAGTCTCATCTGTTTCAAATCGTAAAGCGTCAGCAAATTTCTCTCCCTTGCAAGCAGGAGCATTGGTCCCGTTAGCCCCTAAGTCAATCGTCGAGCCGCCGGAAGAATACAGAACTCCACCGTCATCATAAATGGTATATAGGACGGCAATCTTATCCCCTAGATTTGTCACCGAAGAGATCTGAACCGATGCGGTATCACTTTCGCCAGAATAGCCTTCAAGTGGCTGCAGGGTGAAGTAGGGGGTGTCAGCCGTAATTACGTTAGATTTCTTATCCTTCGACGAGCAACCTGCCGCCATGGTGACAACAAGGGAAAGACAGATTCCTACACTCGTGCAACGCTTCGTCCAGTCGTATTTTCTCTCAGATTGCTTAAGTAATACATCCTTCTTCATAAATTACCTCTCTTATTTGGGGTCTTGAAAAATGCTTGTAAACACTATTATTCTACTCATATATTGTGACTATCTGGTGACTTTCAAAGTGACATCTCTGTCACAAACCACGCGACCATCTGCGTGCATGTCGTTTTCTTCTGTCAATTATTCTCATGCAAAAATACTGCTCCTAATATTGTATTCGAAATTATTTGTTTTGCAATGCCGATATCAAAAAATAGAGAATTTCACAAAATGGTCTCGATTCGTTAACAATCCCCCTTCCTTAACAGCTGTACATCGAAGCCATTATTTTATACTG
>JBPOHB010000218.1:0-3307 GCA_052036055.1 Bacillota bacterium
GATTCCGAGAAAGGGTTCCAAGCGGTACCGTGTCAACCGACATTATCGTCGGCTTCCCAGGCGAATCAGAAAATGACTTTTTGGATACTCTCTCGGTTATGGAAGAAATCCGTTTCGATTTTGCGTATACATTTATGTATTCAATTCGACCGGGAACTCCTGCCGCAACAATGGATAATCAGATTCCGCAAGAAATTGTTTCGGAGAGATTCTCGCGGCTATTAGCACTGCAAAACGAACATGCCTTCGCATCTAACCAATCTATGTGCGGGAAATACGAACGGGTACTTATCGAAGGCAGAAGCGAGACGGCCCCAGATATTCTGACTGGACGCACGCACTCGAATCGTCTTGTCAATTTTCATATTCCCGTACATTCGATTATGCCTGATGGTCACGCGCTTAGAGAAGACGAGGCGATTGACGGAAGCCTTTTTGAAGGAAAAGTCGCAGAGATATTGATACAGCGTGCTCGCCCCTATTCTGTTGAAGGTCGATTGGAGAAATTTATCCATGATGGAAAATAATGATTTGCTGACATACGCATCGCTTGATCGCAGTCGTATTACACCTATGATGATACAGTATCTCGAACAGAAGGATAGATTTCCAGATGCGATACTTATGTTCCGATTAGGTGACTTCTATGAGATGTTTTTTGATGATGCAATCACAGCCGCAAAAGTATTAGAATTAGCCTTGACAGCACGTGATTGCGGGCTGGACAAGCGTGCTCCGATGTGCGGTGTTCCCCATCATGCCGCTGTCTCATATATGCAGAAACTTGTCTCGCACGGGTACAAAGTTGCTATATGTGATCAGATGGAAGATCCAGCTCTAGCAAAGGGTATCGTTAAGCGAGGCGTCACCCGAATTTTGACTCCTGGTACGATAACAGACCAAACGGGCCTTGAAGAGAAGAAGAACAATTATGTTCTCTCGATTTATCGATTAGGTATGCAGTATGGTATTGCAGCTGCTGATATTACTACGGGAGATTTTGAAGCGACTCAGCTAGTTACAGGAAACACCGCAAGTAAATTAATGAATCGGATCGGAATCTACGCTCCGTCGGAACTCATCTGCAATATGGCTTTTCAGAAAGATCCATTATTCCCCGAGATGAAGCGTCAATTTTCGACACTGATATCAATACGGCCAGATCATGAGTTTTCATCCGAGAAGCTTCTGACTTACCAAAGCAAAGAGAAGCGTGAGGCGAAGAAGTGCAAGTCAGATTTCTCAGGTGCGGAGAAGATATCTCAGGCACTCTATGTATCCGCTGCCAGTGCGCTACTATGCTATCTTGAAGAAACGCAACAAAGTACAATTACGCATTTGCATAATCTGCAAACATATCGTCTTGAAGAGACAATGGAGCTTGATATATCAACAAGACGTAATCTTGAGCTAACGGAAACAATCCGATCCAAATCAAGAAAAGGAAGCCTTCTTTGGGTTATGGATAAGACAAAGACACCCATGGGTGGTCGTTTGCTTCGCAAATGGCTTGACCAACCGCTCATTTCCTTGTCAGATATCCTTCCTAGACAAGATGCAATCGCACAGGCAAAAGAATCTTTTATCCTCAGACAAGAGCTCCTTGAAGCGATTTCGGGCTTACACGATTTGGAGCGGTTGACCAGTCGCATTGCACTTGGCCAGGTAAATGCTCGAGACCTGCTTATGCTGAGAAATTCACTTATGAAATTGCCTCCGATTATCGATCTATCCAAACGCTTAACAGAGGGACTTTTCCAAAATATCCATGTGCAACTGGATCCTCTATATGATATTTCTTCTTTGCTTGCTTCATCTCTTGCTGATGACCCGCCACTGGGTCTGAAAGAAGGCGGGTTGCTTCGCGACGGATATCGGGCCGATATCGACAACTTGCGAAACATATCAAAAAATGGGAAATCTCTACTTCTAGATCTTGAAAATGCCGAAAAAGAAAAGACGGGCATTAAGTCAATGAAGATTGGATATAACCGAGTATTTGGCTATTATCTCGAAGTATCGAAAGGAAGCATCTCACAAGTACCTGCTGAGTATATTCGCAAGCAAACACTAGCGAATGGAGAAAGATATATTACTGAAGAGCTGAAAGGACTGGAAGATTCAATCCTGGGAGCTCAGCAGAAACGAATCACTCTGGAATATGATACATTTTGTGAAATTCGAGAACAAGTTAAAAATGAGACAACTCGGCTCCAAGAAACTTCGCAGGCCTTATCGCTTCTTGATGTACTGCTGTCCTTAGGCGAGCTCGCAGACCGCGAAATGTTGGTGCGTCCCGATCTAGATGAGTCCGAGACAATTGAGATTGTTGGCGGCAGACATTTAGTCGTCGAGAAAATGCTTTCCGCAGGCGAGTTTGTACCCAATGATATTACTCTTGGGGATAACGACCGACGTATTATGATTCTTACAGGCCCCAATATGGCAGGAAAATCCACGTATATGCGTCAGCTTGCGCTCATTGTTCTGATGGCGCAGATCGGTAGCTTTGTTCCGGCAACAAAAGCGCGAATAGGAATTGTGGATCGCATTTTCACGCGTATTGGTGCTTCTGATGACGTTACTTCGGGACAATCAACTTTTATGGTAGAAATGAATGAAGTATCTACTATTCTTCGAAATGCTACTCGAAAGAGCCTTCTCCTTCTTGATGAAGTGGGTCGCGGAACTAGTACATACGACGGTCTTTCGATAGCCTGGGCTATTCTCGAATTCATCAGCGATCCGAATATCATATTTGCGCGAACGTTATTTGCGACACATTATCATGAACTGAATCTACTTGAACAACAGATTCCCGGGATCGTCAATGCACATGTAGAGGTTGATGAAAGAGATGGTGAAGTCATTTTTTTGCATAAGATTCGTGACGGTGGCACAGATGACAGCTATGGTATCGAAGTTGCGCGATTAGCTGGTGTACCAGCAGATGTCGTTTTACGTGCAAAAGAAATACTGGTAGAATTGGAAAAGGAGAAAAGAATTCATTCTGGCGTAATGGCGAGCACATTATCCGATCAAGAATCAAGTGTAATTCTTTCCGCCGATCCAATGAACGGGCAGATTGACATCTTCTCAAACAAGCCAGTCTTCACGAAACGAGAGGATCCAATCAGACTCGAATTACAATCACTTGATATCACGAATATGACCCCTTTTGAGGCAATGAGTATGCTACATGCACTCATCATAAAGGCTCAAGAAGAGCAGAGGTAAATTGTGGGTAGAATCAGACAACTCGATACGGTTACTGCAAACGGGATTGCTGCTGGAGAAGTCGTTGAAC
>JBPOHB010000273.1:0-2227 GCA_052036055.1 Bacillota bacterium
TGCGGTTTTTTCTTTGAAGACAGCTTCGCAAATAGTGGATCCGGAAAATGGAAAAGCTTCGTCTTATATGAATAGGAAAAACGCTCGCACCATGCTGCAACGAGCGTTTCCTTTGATGTATTAAAATAAATTGATAGCGGCGAGATGCCCGAATAAAGCGCATCTTCACACAAACGAACCCCTTCAAGAAAAACAACCCCTTGACTTTCAGCCGTCTTCCGATCATGGAGAGTCATTGCATAGCGCAATTGCAGGTTATCCTTGCTGGTAATCCTTACTATATCAGTCATTTCCAAAATTAAAGAGCTGCTTTTGCCTGATCGCAAAGAGCAGCAAAGCCCTTAGGATCTGTAATTGCAATATCGGAAAGTACTTTCCGGTCAAGTTCAATTTCTGCTCTCTTCAGTCCATTCATAAAGCGACTGTATGAAAGGCCATTGATACGTGCAGCAGCATTGATTCTCTGAATCCAAAGCTTGCGGAATTCTCTTTTCTTGTTTCTGCGATCACGATATGCGTAAACGCCTGACTTCATGACAGCTTGATTAGCAACCTTAAACAGCTTGCTCTTATGACCGAAATAGCCTTTTGCCTGCTTCAAAATCTTATGGTGACGCGCTCTTGTACGCATACCTCTTTTTACTCTAGCCATGGAATAAACCTCCTAATATCTCGTCATCCTACCTGCGGACACTCTTTCCGCTCGGCGCATTCTTCGAATAAATACTTATTTGTAAGGGATCATTGCCTTAATGATCTTCGCATTTGCAGACGAAGCAACTGCTGTGTGGCGCAAGTGTCTCATTCTCTTTGAAGATCTCTTACTAAGAATATGACGGCGAAAAGCTTGGGAGTAAAGAACCTTGCCGGTTCCTGTTACTTTAAATCTCTTCTTTGACGAACTGTGTGTCTTCTGCTTTGGCATTTCTGTTTCCTCCTTGTGATAAATACTTAGCTCTTCTTGGGGGCAAGATACATAACCATATTTCTTCCCTCAACCTTTGGCGGTCTGTCGACTTGTCCGTATTCAGTACATATCTGAGCGAACTTATCCATCAGCGCGTATCCTTGACTCTGATATGCCATCTCGCGTCCGCGAAACTTAATCAGAACCTTCACGCGATCTCCATCTGTTAAAAAGCGACATGCATTCTTCGTCTTGACATTCAGATCGTGATCTTCCGTGGTCAGCTTCATGCCGATCTCTTTGATTTCAGTCACTTTCTGATTCTTTCGGGCTTCCTTGTCTCTCTTTGCCTGTTCAAACATGAATTTACCGTAATCCATGATTTTGCAGACAGGATTCTCGGGATTGTTTGCAATTAATACCAGATCAAGATCTTGATCTTCAGCACGCTTTCTTGCCTCTGTGATTGATACTACACCAATCATACTACCATCCGCCTCAATGAGTCTAACCTCTCTAAAGCGAATCGCATCATTGATTTGCTGCCCGTTTGCTGGTCTTGCGATAAGAATGCACCTCCTTCTAAAAATAAAAAAGTGGAGCGAATAAACATCCGCGCCACAAAAAATCGGAACTACCAATTTACTCGTGAAAACCTCTTTACTGTATGTTTGAGGTGAGAAGCGGATGCCTCTTCTTGATTTGACTTCTAAATCATACTGGTATTGTTGTGATTTGTCAACTAAGATTTTCAATATGACAGTCAATACGGTGCGCTGCTAAAACGCATCCGCAAGTTGGACATCAAGATGGTTCAAATATGCTATAATTATACCCGATTATGAACCAATCAAGAAGGGAACAAATACTATGATTTCTAAGAGAATGGATACGAAGCTTGCATCTGGGTCGATGATTCGCAAGATGTTTGAAGAAGGTAATCGACTGAAGGGAATCTATGGCGCAGATAAAGTCTATGATTTCTCCATTGGCAATCCCGATCTCGAGCCACCACAATCAGTAATCGATACAATTTCTGAATTGGCTGCTTCTCCGATTCTTGGAAAGCATGCATATATGAGTAATAACGGCTATTTGTCCACCCGAGAGGCCGTTGCCAATTATCTTTCTGAGCGAAGCACCGCGAAGGTAAGCGCTGATGGCGTCTGCATGACCGTTGGCGCCGCTGGCGGAATGAATGCAATCTTATGTTCCATCCTCGATCCACTTGACGAAGTAATACTTATTGCGCCTTTTTTCATGGAGTATCCCTCTTACATAGAGAATTTTATGGGGATTCCTGTTATTGTACCAGCACTT
>JBPOHB010000221.1:0-2311 GCA_052036055.1 Bacillota bacterium
ATATCGTGGTTGCACCTTGGGATGAGATGCCGTGAGATGACTGTGGTATAAGCGAATCGGGATAAAGCGATAATAAAGCAAAGGATGTACCATAATTGAGACAATGAATCGTCTGACCCGGAAAAATTACCGTGTTTTCGAATGGTGCTCAATCATTTGCACAAACCGTGCGCGAATGCCAGGTCAGAATTGACCAGAGATCATTTGTACGAGAAGAGAGACAGTTGCGACAAAAAACCAGACGCCCAAACCCAAAAGGAGTGGTCGCAAGCTCTGTGTCAGGAGTTTTCGCACATTTGTCTTCATGCCGATCGCGGCCATTGCCATGACAATCAGGAATTTGCCAGCTTCGACTAGTGCGGAAGAAATCGCCTCTGGGATCGGGAGAAAAGTTTCGACAAGTGCCGCCAATAAGAATCCAAGGACAAACCATGGGAATATTCTGACGAATGAATAATTACCTTTGTTTGCCGAATTGTCTCGCTTTGCCTTCCAAGCCCTATAAAACGCGAAGAAGAGCGTAATCGGAACAATCAGAAGCGTCCGAGTCAACTTCACGATGACAGCATATGCGAGTGCCGTGTTGTTATGCGCACTCTGACTCCATGCGGACGCGGTTGCAACAACGGAGGATGTGTCATTGACTGCAGTGCCGACCCACATGGCAAATCCCTTGTCGCTGAGACAAAAGAGATGGCCAAGTGCCGGGAAGAGAAAGATGGCAATAATGTTGAAGAGAAAGATGGTTGAAATGGCCTGGGAGACATCTTCTTCCTCCGCACGAATAACGGGGGCTGTGGCGGCGATGGCCGATCCGCCGCATATCGTGGTGCCGACACCAATTAGGATTGCCTTGTTTACTGGGATGCGAAGAAGTTTGCTGATGATTATTGTGGATATTAGCGCAGCACTTAAGGTGAAAAGCATAATCCACAGCGATGAATAGCCGACAATCAAAATACTGTGCATATTCATTTCAAATCCCAGAAGGATAATGGCGTACTGCAGGATTTTTTTACCAGAAAAGGACAGACCCTTTTCAAAATAAGGCTTGTGAGGGATAAGCGAAATCATCATTCCGAAAACGATCGCAAAGACGGCTCCACCAATCTGAGGGAGCTGTTCCCCCAAAAACCATGCAAGGATAGCAACAAGAAAGCTAAGTGCAACACCCGGAAAAAACGATGAGACGATTATGTACAGTCTTGTTTCTTTGAAAGCAGTCATTATTGTGCTCCTTTATTTCGATTTCAGTTTGATTGTAAAGTCTTACGGTGATAAAATCAAATTATATATATTGATAATTCTATAAGAGCAATTTATTGCTAAGGGGACATGAGATGCTGGATATACGGATAGAGACCTTTTTGACCCTTTGCGAGGAACAAAGCTATACGAAGACAGCGAAACGTCTTTGTATAACGCAGCCTGCCGTAAGTCAACACATACGCTTTCTGGAGAATCATTTTGGCGTTAAGCTATTTTCTTACAAGCACCGCACCTTGACCCTGACAAGGCCAGGCGAGCGGTTTCGCGAATTTGCCATGCTTTCCCGAGCGGATTGGGATCGGGAGTACAAAGAAATGCGCGGATATTCCCAGAAGGAAGAGATGGTTTTCGGCGCGACACTAACTATCGGAGAATATGTGATGCCCAAACTCTTGGAACGTGTGATCGATCGGTTTCCTGATGTGACACTTTCGATGCTTGTGGACAACACCCAAACACTCCTGCAGAAGCTTTCAAGCGGAGAGATCTCTTTTGCCATCATTGAGGGACTGTTTGATCGGAATCAATACGCGACCTATGTTTTTGCGCCAGCTGAATTTGTCGCTGTATGCGGGGCCATGCATCCGTTTGCCACTGGGCAAGTGTCATATGATGAGCTTTGCAAGGAGCGACTTGTTATCAGGGAGCCAGGAAGCGGGACAAGAAATGTTTTAGAGCAGGCGTTGATTCTTCAGAATCGAAGTATTGACGAATTTGCGGAGCGGATTGTTATCGGAAATATGAATGCGATCAAGGCGCTCGTATCAAGAGGTATTGGCATCACTTTCTTATATCTAGATGCTGTTGATAAAGAATTGGCAGATGGCTCTCTCGCGCGGATTGATCTGGATGGATTTGAAGTGAAAAGAGATTACCACTTTGTTTTTTTGAAGGGCAGTCATTTCGAGAAAGAGTATCTTTCCTTTTTGGCGTGTTGTCAGGAAGAATGCATTGGGCCGCAGGGTACCGAATAATTCGGAAGCGGAATATACTACATTCATGCAATTACGAATTCGCGGCATATAGAAGTGCCAGAAAGGGC
>JBPOHB010000140.1:0-2134 GCA_052036055.1 Bacillota bacterium
TCGAAACAGGCATAAAAGTAGTTGATCTTCTTGTTCCCTTTTCCAGAGGCGGTAAGATTGGCCTGTTTGGCGGAGCTGGTGTTGGGAAAACGGTATTAATCCTTGAGCTGATTCGTAATATTGCCTCCGAGCACGGTGGTTTCTCTGTGTTCACTGGGGTTGGTGAACGTTCGCGCGAAGGAAATGATCTGTGGAACGAGATGAAAGAATCGGGTGTTCTGGATAAAACGGTAATGGTTTTCGGGCAGATGAATGAGACATCTGGCGCACGTATGCGCGCCCCATTAAGCGGTCTGACAATGGCAGAATATTTTCGTGATGTCATGAAGAAGGACGTTCTTCTCTTCATTGATAATATCTATCGCTTCGTGCAAGCCGGTTCTGAGGTTTCGGCACTGCTTGGACGAATTCCGTCTGCCGTTGGGTATCAGCCAACTCTTGCAAATGAGGTTGGTGATTTACAGGAACGTATTACATCTACAAAGGACGGATCAATCACATCCATTCAGGCGGTATATGTTCCGGCAGATGATCTGACTGATCCGGCTCCGGCAACCACTTTCGGACACCTTGATGCGAATATCGTCCTGTCTCGTTCGGTTGTGGAATTGGGTATCTATCCAGCTGTTGATCCACTTGAATCCTCTTCCCGTATCTTGTCGGAGGACGTTGTTGGTAAAGACCATTATCATGTTGCAAGAATGGTTCAGGAAACACTTCAACGGTATAAAGAGCTTCAAGACATCATTGCGATTCTTGGCATGGAAGAACTTAGTGAGAAGGACCGTCTGACTGTTAACCGAGCAAGAAAGATTCAGAGATTTCTTTCGCAACCTTTCTTTGTTACTGCTGATTCGACTGGATATCCACCAAGATATGTTTCAGTCGAAAAGACAGTCCAGGGCTTTGGAGAAATTATTTCAGGTACTCTTGACCACATTCCAGAGCAGTACTTCTTTATGAAGGGTGATATAAATGATGTATATACGGCATATAAAGAATCCGGGAAGTAAAATTGCCTGACAAATAGACTGGAGAATGATTATGAGTGAGAGCGACCGAAAAAATGCAAAACACCTTCTTCTTGAAGTGGTTACACCATACAATCATTTTTTCGAGGGAAAAGTTGATTCGGTTGTTTTGGCTGCTCTCGATGGAGAAGTCGGCATTTTGCCGGGACATGAGCCTGTCGTCGTTGCCCTTGCCCCGGGAATTGCAAAAATTACGATTAACGGAATAGACAGATACGCATCCATGATGGAGGGATATGCTGAGATCGGTCCCTTCATGACCGTTGTCGTATGCAATGCTGCAGAATGGCCTGAGGACATCATTACATCAAGAGCTCAAGAGGCCTACAATCGGGCTGCCAATCGTTACCATGATGAAACGCTCAAGCAAAGAGAAAGGAAGTTGGCTCGCTATTCGATGAGACGTGCCAAAATGCGCCTGAGACTTGTTGCAGAACATGGTACGGACGCTCAGAAGCAGCAACTGAAAGATCTTCACTCATTATGAACCTCATAAATGCAGTAAACTATGTTGAATCATCTGGTGACAAGGCGATACAACGGATTGATTTCCTAACCATATCGAGTCCTTCACGATGAATTTGGAATACTCTGCTCGCCGATCTCTTCACTTTTTTCTGAATGGATGGCCATGATTGAAGATCCATATATTTACAGACAATGACACTTCTTATTGGCTCACGAAGAGAGAAGATACTGCCTTCAAGAAGAACAAGCTTATGGTTTTCTCTGTACAGATATTCTTGTAGAAATCGCCGCTCACGAACCATTGCTCTTTTTTCTGCTTCACACTCCTCAAGATTGCGAAGCATAGAATACTCGTGCTGATTCCCACTTGCGAAAGATTCTTCTGAAAATGTTCGACCTCTGAGACAAACGGCTTCGCTTATTTCTCTTTCGTTTTCTTCCATTTCGTTAAGAATGGCAAGGCCGCGAGTGACGTTGACATGGCATTCATGCAGATGATTCAAGTAATACTCGATCATGCCTTGTTCAAGCAGCTCATCGGCTGCAGTCTGGTTGCTATTTTGTGAGAAATGTGGATTTGCCAATACCATGTTATTTTCCCTCGTGCATTTTATTATAGTCTGGTTGCAGTTTTC
>JBPOHB010000236.1:0-2128 GCA_052036055.1 Bacillota bacterium
TGCCATAATTGATTCTGGTGTGGACGGTTGAATACATCTTTATAGTGGCGCACGAAAATGATCGGTGTGTCTGGATTACTTTCGAGGATTATTTTCGCCAAGGGATAATCCCGGGCCGCGTATTCAATGTAGATAGCGTGATACATATTGCTCCTTAAGATCTTCAACAAGTTGATTGAACGCTCGTTTCCTGTCGTTTCTCGTTGTGACAGGCGTATTTGCCGCGCGCGCAAGGAAAGGGGTCGGATCGAGGTCGTTTTGTTCTGCGCGAAGAAGAAGGCTTTGGAGGATCTGCCTCATTGCGACGGTAAGGCGAAGGGATTGCGCCGTAATCTCAATATATTCACAGATCTCACGATTCATGCGTGCAGGCAGTGCCTTCTCCATTTCGCTGTATGTCTTTTCTATTGTGCTTATCAGAAAATCGGCGTGAGAGGTCATCATCTCAATATAGTCCGCGCGTGTCGTGCTTATTTCGGCGAGGTGATCCGATACGATTTTCAGGATCATAACCCGATGTGTTTCGAGAAGTCGCGCAGAGGTTTCCATAATTCCTGCTGATTCCATGTCACATAGAAGCGTGCCTTCTGGTCTGCGACGGATATCGTCTTCTTCTTCTCGGACGATGTGCGAGTAGCATGCAAGTGATTGAATGGGAAGAACCCTTGCATCATGTAGCTCGGGATAATAATCGCGCAGGGTATCTGTATCGGATACTTTTGCAATTTGAAATATACTGCCTATTGAGATGCGCTTGTCAAAGCACCCGCAGAAGCCGACATTGACGAGCAAATGATTTTCCGTATTTTGTCCACATAGCGTGAGAAGCAGCGTAGTTGCAATTGCCGCGCGTAGTTTTCCTGTACCGCTTATGACCAAGGAAATTTCGCCTTTTTGGTATACAGAGAAGGCTGAGATTGACATATTTCTTTTCAGACGGAAATAGGAGATGAATGGATCCGCTTCGATTTTTAGCGCAGTAACGATCAGAATCATACGCCTCTCCGACTACTTATCATATTTCATTTTGCGATTTTCTCTTTGCATAACCTAAGCCGGAAAACGTCGCGACTAAATCATCTGACTCATCATATATGTTGACACAGTAGCCAGTGATTTTTGTGTGATCAGACATGCGCTTCGCAATTGCCGTCAGGTATTTTCCCTTAGGGGCCTTGAAGTATGACATACTTGCATTGATTCCAAGAGTCATACTTGTCGGTGTATTCGAAGCAGCGGCGAAGGCATAATCTGCAAGTGTGAAAGATGCTCCGCCATGAACTACGCCTACGCCATTCATATGATAAGGACAGATATCCATACGTGCGACGGCATATCCATCGGATACTTCCATGAGTTTTATGCCAACATACTCGGCAAAACGATCGTCCCCAATATTCTTTGTCAGTTCCGTTACCATATCATCCCTCACCCTACACAATCTGCGCTTGAAACGCATTCTTTTGTTAGTATACGACATTTTTGCGTACAAAATGTATAAATTGCGCATTTCGATTGAAGGCGTCACAATAATATCGTAAAGTATAAAGGCGTATATAGCGTTGATTTTGCGAAATGAAATGTGTGCCACTCGCAAGTTCGAGGAGGAAATATGGGATTCATATCTCTTTGTGATGTAAACAAGACGTATCAGATGGGCGAGATTACGATAAGAGCTGTCGATCAAGTCAGTTTTGCTATAGAAAAGGGCGATTTTGCTGTTGTGGTTGGCGCTTCGGGGGCAGGAAAGACGACGATTCTTAATATTCTCGGGGGCATGGATCATGCTGACGACGGACAGATTATTGTTGATGGCAAGGACATTGCAAGATATTCGCGTAAGATGCTGACGGAGTATAGACGGTATGACATCGGCTTTGTTTTCCAATTCTATAATCTTGTACAGAATTTGACGGCAAGAGAGAATGTGGAACTTGCCACGCAGATTTCGCATGCGCCACTCAATGTTGATGAGGTCCTTGAGCTTGTCGGACTGTCTGAAAGGAAGGATTATTTTCCGTCTCAGCTATCTGGTGGCGAACAGCAGCGCGTTGCCATTGCACGTGCGCTTGCGAAAAACCCCAAACTTCTTCTGTGCGACGAGCCAACAGGAGCACTTGATTATCAG
>JBPOHB010000184.1:0-2066 GCA_052036055.1 Bacillota bacterium
ATTGATATGTCTTCATCACGTCTCCGTCTTTTACCAGATATGCCTCAAATGATTCATCATCATCGACACCATAGGTCTTTGCTACAAGAGATCCTGTCGCATGTGCCGATTCCATATCCGTCTCGAAATCACAATCGAATCCGCCAGTCATATCTACGGAAACACCCTGAGCTGAAATCGTCAGATCAGCATCAGAATCTACAGAGGCAGCAAAAGAGTCTATGTCTTTACTGTTCTTTTCGGCATCTTCAAGAAGCGAATCAACCGTTACCTTCTCATCCTTGTCTTTATCCTTATCGCAGCCGGATAAGACCCCCATCATGAGTGCAAATGCCAAAAAGCAAACCAATATTTTCTTCATTTCTGTCCCCTTTCGTTTGTGAAGCCAAAGCAATATGCAAATCTTTACTCTTGTTCAATATTATATGCAAAAATCATAAAAAGTAAATGATATGTGTTCTTTTTTCAAATAGTTTCGAATGTTTTCGAACCTAATTCCCAACTTGATCGAACACCGCATCACAGACTTCATCCGCATTCGAAATAGTACCAGAGTATGAGAGATCCGGTCCATTCGTGTTCGAGAGAACGATAATTACAAGATTATCTTCCATGGAAATAAGTACGCGACTCCGATAGCCAATTGTCACGCCAGAATGCGCATAATATCCATCGCCAATCTCCCAGCCATATCCGTAACCAAAATCTCCGCCGTCAAATATCTCATTCCAGCTTGCCTGCGAAAGAAACTTGCCCGCCATAACCGCATTCTCCCAAATCAGCAGGTCAGATACATTCGCAGTGATACCTCCGACCGACCAACTAATGGATGGATCCTGAGAAGGAATCTCCATTTTCTCTCCAAGAATATAGAAGTACCCCGTGGTATCTTGGTTTGATGGATCAAAAGATGTCTGTGACATCCCAAGAGGAACAAAAATGTTCTCTGTTACGAAGTCAACATAACTCATACCCGATATCCGCTCAATGACCATGCCGAGTAGATAATAATTCGTACTGCTGTAATCATATTGCGTGCCAGGCAGAAACTGAAGTGTAGTGGCATTAAAATAATCAATCATCTCTTCCTGCGTATACTTTCGCGTGATGGCACTATAAAACGCATCCATCGCATCTTCGTCAGCAAGTACTGCAAGTGAATCGGGAAGCGAGACCACAAGACCATCCGTGACATAATCATATATACCAGATGTCATATTCAGAAGCTGCAAAATCGTAATCTGACTTGCATATGTATATTCGGGGACATATTGATCAAGCGTATCGGATACGGATAATTTCCCATCTTCCACAAGCATCATTATGCATGCGGCGGTGAATTGTTTGGTCACAGAACCGATCTCATATACTGAATTGGTCTCATTTGGCGTGTGATCCGCTTCATTCGAATAGCCATATGCCTTCTCGAAAACGACCACCCCATCTTTTTGTACCAGAATGGTTCCACTAAAATCTACGCCGCTCATATACGCGTCAATTTTCTCTTCAGATGTTGCATCTTCAGGAAGCGACTGCGTTTGTATCACGGAGTCCGTAGCCTCTGGCGCCTTGTCTTCCTCAACATCCGTAGCCGCAGCCGGAAGCTCCGTAGTTGCAAGCCTTGTATTACTTTGCGTGGCAGAACAACCCACCGTCTGGAATAGGAAGAGAGAAAGTACAATCACCGAGACAATCCATAGTCCTCTTCTCGTCCTCATAGCCACGCACTCCCCTCACCGCCAAGATCTTCCGAACTTTCAAATGAAATGCGGGTGGAAGCATAAAGTGCAATGCTCACGGCAATCGGCAAATTCAGACTATCTATCGAGTCCGTATGAGGGATTACAACACTCTGACCAACCGCCAGAAAATCTTCCGGAAGTCCTGTCGCTTCATTTCCAAAAATCAGAGAGAACGGCACTGTAAATTCGACGCTTTGAATCGGAAGTGCAGCTTGAAGCATAAACGGATACTGCGCGTGATTCAGAAAACGAATCCGATATTCTTCATAGCTATCAAAGTATTCAAACTGCATATGAAAAATTGCGCCCATGGACGCACGAATC
>JBPOHB010000261.1:0-4496 GCA_052036055.1 Bacillota bacterium
AGGGAAGGGTTGCTGATCCTTTTGGGGTTGCTGCTGTCCATCCGCTGGTTGCGGTCGACTTCTTTCCTTGCAATATGGTAAAATACTGATATACATTTTTATATGTTGCGTGTCAGTCTGAAAGCACAAAACGAATGATTGAGGTTGGAATTGTTTATGACGGATTCACTTTTTGAAAAATCAATTACATACCTAGAAACAGACTCATTCAAACATCTTTCGACTTTGAAATATCTGACACTATATCGGGATAAAGTAACAATTCATCTACTTGAAGAACGTAACAACTGGGCTATATTAGTTACGATACCAGCGGAGATTCTTTCGTATGATACAGCTACTTACCCTTATGCGAACAAGGCGATTTTTGTAAACGGAACATCGGAACAATTGAAGAAAAGGCTATTGAATTCATTACCAGAAGACAACTATATACTAAGATTGAATGAAGATATGAATTTATCGGATATGAGAAATCGGTTCAGAATTGAAAATGGGAACGCATTTGTTTCTTATTCGTGTTCAACCTTTGAAGATTGTGCAGCTAATCATATAGTTCCTGGAAGCACGCATATTACGGATGAAGCGGTTAGCCTCATGATGAAGAACGGATATTCGGAAAACGAGATAAAGAAGTATTTTGATAATGGTTCTGTTTGGTTTGGCGTGAAGATGAATGACAGAATTCGAAGCGTATGTTTTGTATATCAGAATTATAATGACATTTGGGAAATCGCAGGTGTGCATACACTTGAAACAGAGCGAAATAAGGGCTATGCACGAATTGTTGTCGCTTCAGCAATTGCTTATCTACTGAAAAGCAATCTGGTTCCAAGATATGAAGCCGATGCCCGAAATACAAACTCTATAAAATTGGCGCAAAGTCTAAACATGAAAGAATTTCTTCGCATAAATCATTTTTTACTGAGTCCAATATCGTAAGAACAAAATTAACACGCGGATTTGGGTGTAGTATGTAAGTGAAGTATTTCGTCACACTATCTATGAAAGAGAGCACGAAGAATGCGACACAATATTTTTTCCCTTATGTGCATTTTCTATTCCGTAATCGGGCTGATTCTTTTGCACATTTGGCTGATCGTCAATCCAGATATTCCGGTGGGAATGTACGTCTCTTTGCTCATATTTGCTTTGATTGTTTTGGCGTTAGGAGTCATTTCTGATTGGAAGTGGATGAACGAGAATACCATTTTTTATAGCAGGAAGATCAGTAAAACATATAAGCGAAAAGCGAAAACGCCAAAAGAATGTTGTGATCTCAAAATCAGCTATCCAGCACAGGAATGTATCCGATTTGAATTGAACGGGAATGCCGCAAGATTTTCTGGCGAAGGCAACGGCATGGGAATTGCTGTACTTGCAGATGATATGAAATGGGTTATACATAAGGGTCCTTCACATGAAGATGATAAACTGCGATTTATTCAATCCGTTCATATGTCTTCTATTTCACAGAGAGATGAGATCATAAACTTTTATAATAAAGAATTCAAACTGATAAAATTCAAATGGGATGGAACCCCCCTTGCACGTATGAAAGATGGAAATATTGAAGTTATTGATGCGGACTGTATCTGTAAGGTCATGGAAAATACTTCTTTTGATTCAGTTGAGGAGTTTGAAAGATTTCAGAATTACATTTGCTATTTGTTATTCGTTGGGGAATTGAAGGAACCGCGCGTTCTGTTTTTCCGACGAATAAATAAGATGCCTGTCGAGAAGTATGAATGTGCAAAATGCAAGGCAACATGGCAGCTTACATATCCGGGTTCTTCATCCAAAGGTGCATGGAAGAAAGTAGAGAAGACAAGATGAACATGCTGATGAGTCATACCACGTACCCGTTTTTGCAGGATGACTGCATGACTACTTTTGGGGCAGATCGATGTGATTTCCATCTAATTAAGATGTAACAAGTGTGAGGAGAATGATGTGATTACTTCTGATGAGATTATGTCTGTTTCCAAAGAGAATATTCCAGAGGCGGCTATGGCGATTTGCAAAGAGGACATACCGCAGCTTGTCGAATGGCTCTCTCGTAAAGAGGACAAATTGAGATACCAAGCTTTTCTCCTTCTGCAAAGCAGATCAGCCCAATCAGATGATGTATATCCCTATTGGGATGACCTCAAATGCAAACTGAGTAGCGATAATTCCTATCAGAGAAGTATCGGACTTATGTTGCTTGCTGAGAACGTACGATGGGATACGGAAAATAAAATGGAAGATGTAATGGATGATTATCTTGCCATTTTGCATGATGAGAAGCCCATTACCGTGCGGCAATGTATTCAGTCGCTCGGAATAATCGTTGAATCGCTGTCTCAGCCTCCAGTAAAAATTGTTTCGGCGCTTCTTTCCCTTAACCTGATGGATATAAAAGAAACGATGCGAAAATCGATTCTTCTCGATATCTTGCACGTATTGATTGTTGTGAGAAAAGAATACAGAACCGACGAAATCGACAGTTACATACAAAAGGCTCTTTTCGGTGGGATTTTGGATCAAAAGGCCAAAAAGCAAATCGATATTCTTCTCTGATGTAACGAAGAGTACCTGTAAATGCGGACTAGCCTAACAGTCGAGTTTGCCGTATCGTTTTTCTCCTTGCTTTTCCTGCTATATCGGCTTACAAATAGAGTATACAAGTTGTGGAAGGAGTCATATAAATGGAAGATAAATTACTATTCGGCAAATTTGTCGCGAAGAAGAGGAAAGAGAATCAACTTACGCAGAAGGATCTTGCGGAGAAGCTTTTTGTCACAGAATCAGCTGTATCGAAGTGGGAAAGAGGGATCTCTTATCCGGACATTACTTTTGTCTCTGTGCTGAGCCAGGCGCTCAATGTAAGCGAGCACGAACTGATAACGGCAAGTGAAGATCATCATCAACACGAGGTTGAGATACAATCCGAAAAGTATAGGAAGCTTGTAAAGATCTATCTGTATACATTTCTTATTCTGTACTCGGTGGGTCTCCTTACTTGCTTCATATGCAATTTGGCGATAAGTCATACACTCTCTTGGTTCTTCATCGTGCTTTTCTCCATCGCGACATCCTTCTCACTCACGTCACTTCCCGTTCTCCTCAGCAAAAATAGGGGACTTATTACACTCGGTTCCTTCTATCTCTCTCTGAATTTCCTCTTGCTGATCTGCGCGATCTTCACGGGCGGGAATTGGCTTGGGATTACATTCATCTCGGTTTTGCTCGGGTTTTCGGTCATTTTTTTACCGATCGTTTTATATCACATTCGCCTTCCGCGCATACTTTCCCATCATAAGGCACTGATATCAATCTTCGTAGATACGCTCCTCGTGTTTGCCGTCGTAATCGTCGCCTGTGTTTTCCGTGATTTATCGGGCCGTATTGCCACCGTTGCCATACCCATAACACTTATTTCACTGATTCTACCTTGGTTCTACTTACTCGTTATCCGCTATATTCCGATCAATTCCCTCTATAAGACAGCGATTTGTCTTGTGTCCGCCGGGCTATATACGGGAATTGTAAACAGTGTCATATATGCCATTTGCGAACAAACGGCATTTTCCATGCCAAAATTTGATTATTCCAATTGGTCGGGTGAATACATCAATGGAAACAGCCTATACATCACGAGCGCAACGCTAATCTTACTTGCAGTCATCTTCACGATTGGCGGGGTAGTGCAGCAAATCAAAGGCAATAAAAGGTGACATATACCCAAGGGAAAGGCAAGAAGATTGTTGCCGTTCGCGAAATATGCGAGTTTAATCTGAAAGAAAGCGTAATAATTCGTTTTTTTAGAAAAACACGTATAAAAGATGCAATTTTATGCAATCTATGTGAAAATTTATAATGCATTTTTCGCTTAGTCGGATGCACAACATTTTTTATACTCTTATTACTCGTCCTTTATTCAGGGCTTTATACCGATTAAAGTAAACACTTCTTTCTCGGTGACTTGTTCATATTTGTCGTAAAGAGGACTTTCCGGAATCTGATATTCAAGTAGAATGCCGCTTCTTACCCATCCTGTACCAGGAATATATACATATTGAATACGTCCATCTGCTTTTACAATTTTTCCATTATTTGTTCTATCCAAAAGTATAAAATACTCAATCATATACGCTTTTATCCTCTACTCTATACGCGGACTACAACACATACCAAGTATAGTATAGCCCATTTGGTTGAAACAATCTTTCTGATCCAAATCTGAGTAACCTTGATCTAGTCAAGCTTAGGCGGACAAGTGGAACCTTGCAAATTGTAATTGGCTTCGAACTGGCATGGGGGCGGATAGCCGAGTGTCGAACGAAGCCTTTGGCGGTTGTAAAATACCTCTATGTATTCGATGATTGTCTTTTTTGTAAAGTATCTGGACTGCAAAGGATTTCCGTAAAACCATTCAACTTTCATGGAGTGAAAGAAGGTCTCTGCGCATGCTTTATCCAGACACTGTGCTTTTCTGCTCATGCTGCAGCAGA
>JBPOHB010000153.1:0-13730 GCA_052036055.1 Bacillota bacterium
ATAGACCAGGAAATTGAGGTGATTACGAAAATATTTGAAATTCTTCTCGACGTTCAGCGTCTGAAAATAATAGTACTGCGTCTTTCGGAGTTGGCTGAGAAAACGAAATTCCGGACTTGACAACCATTCCTGAACATATGTCAGGAACACCCTGTTGTGGTGTCTCTTATTTCCCGTGAACCGATAGAGGTCGCTATATACAATATCCTTAAGCTCGTCGTTCATTCTAACCCCTTAACACCCGTACAATTCTGATTTTCTGCACTTATCTTATCTCTTTTTCAGAAAATGAGCAACCATGAATTCAGCTTGTATTCATGGTATGATGATACAATTATATGTATAAAAAATGAAATGGATGATGCATCATGCCTGAATCAACGATTACGAAAAAAGCACTGGCAGAAAGCCTGAAGATCTTGCTGAAAAATCAAGGTTTTGACAAGATCACCGTAGCCGACATAGCAAGTGGATGCGGGATGAACCGTCAATCCTTCTATTATCATTTTCTTGATAAGTATGACTTAGTCAACTGGGTCTATTCAACCGAAATCATCTCTGCCAATACGACTGAATTGACGTTCGAGAATTGGGGCGACAGAATGGCGGATATTCTGTCCATTATGAAACGCGAGCAAGTCTTCTTCCAAGCCACTTTGCGATCATCTGCCGGTAATACATTTCACCAGTATTTATTTAGAACAACAAGAGGGCTCCTAATTGACATCATACGTAAGCTCGTCGATGGCCACGAGATCAATTATGATAATCTTTCATTTATCGCTGAGTTTTATACTTTTGGTATTGTCGGCATTGTAACGCAATGGGCAAAAAACGGTATGCACGAGTCTCCCGAGCAACTTGCCGAACATTTGCGATCACTCGTCAACGACAGTAAACAATTTGCCGTCAGCAGATATTTCCAAGAAGCTTCGGAGCCAAGTCCCACCCTTCCTGAATAGTCAACTCAATATTCGAATACGACAATTCACGACACGTGTCTATTTTTTAGACACGTGACTTTTTTTGTATAGTTCTTTGTCTTCCCTGTCGTGTTAGGCTATCAAGCGAGAGTAATCACACGCATAAAGGAGACACATATTATGTCATCACGAGGCACACAAATTCTTAAGCGAGCCACTGTTATGCTCGGCATACTTATTATTCCACTGCTATACAGCTATCTTTATTTAGGTGCATTCTGGGACCCATATAGTCGTCTTTCGGATTTGCCAATAGCAATCGTAAATGAAGACGATGGCGCCCTAATCAATAACGAGGACAGAAATCTGGGAAATGAGATGGTAGACAGGCTGCAAGAGGATGGTTCGCTGAATTTTGTTGTCACCTCTCTTGATAATGCCACGTCTGGAACGGAATTGGATACCTACTATGCGATGATCGTAATCCCAGAAGATTTCTCAAGTGACATTGCATCCGCGGAGACAACGGACAAGACGTCAGCGACCATAACATTCTCAGCAAATGAGAAGAAAAATTACCTTGCAAGTCAGATCATGAGCCGCGCAATTGTCGAAATGGAAGAATCTCTTCGAGATCAGGTGAGTTCTGAGATTGTCGCAAACCTTTCAAATCAGCTTGCCAGCGTTCCTGCATCACTAAATGACTTGTCAACAGGTATTTCGGAGCTGCAAGACGGAGGCGATACGCTGTCCTTTGGTGCCGATGACTTATCAACCGGAATGGATACACTTGCAAATGGCGCCATTTCTCTTGAAGATGGTACCGATGCCCTTTCTACGGGAGCCGATGATGTCGCGTCTGGTGCGCAAGATGTAAACACAGGCGCGCAGGGATTGGCCGTCGGTGCGTCACAACTGGCAGCGGGGACAACAAAATTACTTTCAGGATCCTCGAGTCTTGCAACAAATTTACAGACACTGACCGATAAGATGAATACGTTCAATCAAGGTATGAGCACTTCGGCAAATGGAGGCGCATCGCTATACACCGGTGCCGTCTCGCTTGATAATGGAATTGATTCTCTTCTCTCTGGCGTTCAGACACTAGAATCGTCCACGCAAGGGTTAAGTCAAATAAGCGCGAGCACGACCAATCTTTCTATCTCACTCCAGAGCTTAGCATCCAATCTGACAAGTTATACCACAAGTATTGATGCGCTGATTACATCTTCCCAAAATACGACGGCATACCTAGAATACTACACGACGAATGTTGATCCTTCTTTGATGGACGACCCGAATTTTGCAGCATTTATGGCATCATTAACGGACCCGTCTGTTGATAGCAACTTAGCTACACTATCCTCTTATGGTTCTCAGATTAACCAGGGAGCCGCCATGATTAGCGCAGGCGCTAATACACTAGCAGATGGAACGAGTCATCTATCGGACATAAACGATGCCCTGAAGCAAATCGAAAATGGCCTCATTTCTGTGCAGCAAGGATCACAATCCCTTGTCTCCGGTTCACAGACGCTAAGCGTTGGTCTGAATCAGTTATCTACTGGAAGTGCGGATGCGTACAAGGCTACGCAGATGCTTACGGATGGGGCACTTACATTATCCCAAGGAATATCCTCGGCAAATACAGGGGCCACTTCTCTGTCACTGGGTGCTTCCACACTGGCACAGGGAACTTCATCTCTTTTCGCAGGTGCAACAGAGGTAAGCGATGGGGCAGAGAAACTGTCTGGCGGTGCATTAACATTACGTGATGGCATCGGCTCGGCGGCCCGTGGCGCACAAGATGTGGCCGATGGCGCAAAGACACTCGGCGATGGCATCACACAGCTACAGAATGCTGTTTCCGACAGCGCTTCCGAAGCGACTGTGGCTACGGGAGCACTCGATGGATTATCCGACTTTGCCGCATCTTCCGTACAAATCGAATCAAACCCCCTACATAGTGTGTCTAATTACGGAACCGCTTTTGCACCATATTTCCTATCCCTATCCCTCTGGGTCGGTGGACTGATGATATTCCTTGGTACCTTCTTGGACAGTGATGGTAAATTCGCCATTTTGTCCAAGAATTCAACCAAGAAAATTGCACGAAGCTTCATCTATTTAGGGATTGGAATCATTCAGGCACTGGTCCTCGGCGTTCTGATTCAAACATGTCTTGGACTATCTGTCGCACATCCGTTCATGTATTATATGGCATGCTGCCTTTTCTCCCTGGTCTCCGTATCAATCATACAGTTTTTCATGATTCATCTGAAAGACATCGGAAAATTCGCCAGCATTTTACTTCTGATTTTGCAGCTTACATCATGCGGAGGAACCTTCCCAATGGAGACCGTTCCCAAGATCTTTAATGTGCTGTATCCTTTCATGCCAATGACCTACGCGGTTCGTCTGCTCAAAGAGGCAATAAGCGGCGGAGACAAGAACATAGTAATGCAAAATACAATCATTCTCCTCCTCATCTCGGCAGCCTTCATTGCTGCGACCATTATCCTAACGCGATGGAAAAACAAAAGGGAGAAGCGACTTACTGTCAGCAAAGTTTCTGCCTGATGGCGCCGCTGATTCTCAGAAAAGCAAAAAAACGAGTGGTATGAAACCACTCGTTTTTTTTTGCTTCGTATAGATGGAAGTCAGTCGGCCGATACTCACTTCTTGAAAAATTTGTTCAAGGCTTTCGCAACTGCTGTTCCGATAAGCATACATGCAATTGCTTCAAAGAGAGCTTGTATCGTAATCATTGCACCGATGAATGCGAGAAAGTTCTTACCAAAGGTATGAATATACTCTGTTCTTCCAAAAAACAGATACAGAAGACCCACGAAAAACAGTGTATTTGTAATAGATCCGCCAAAGGAAGAAAGTGCATACGCATATATTCTCTCCTTCTTGGGCGAGGATAATGCCTTAAATAGGAGCCCAGAAAACAGGCCGATGAGAATGCGGGGAACGAGACAAATGACAAATGTTAAGAAAGGATTGATCGCAAGTAGCGCTGCGCCAAATGGCGACATGCCAAAACACTGCGAAAAACTTGTGAGACCAAAGATTGCGCCTAAAATGGCGCCCTCTGCCGGTCCGATTACGATTGCACCGATGACGACGGGGATCGCAAGAAATGAAATTTCGACTACCCCTGTCTTAAGATACCCTATGGGCGTATAAGCCATGAGAATGATGATTGCTGCGAGTACGGCCGTCTGTACCATCTTCAGCGTCTTGTTGTTCTGTTTTCGGACCCGGTCCTGTGTCATTTCCTGTGTCATAATGGTTCTCCTTTGCTGTCGCCTCACATAAAAGCTTGAGTGCAACGCATACTTTATTTATAAAGACCTATGTGGCCCTTATATCTGGTTTACGATGGGAGTGAAAATCAAAAATCTTCTTCAACCCCAGTAGTGTCAGATTCTTCTCGATTCGGATCTTGTGACTTTCCTTGCAATAGGGAATGATCTTATCTGCAAGTCCGCCCGTTGCAATGATATACATATCTTCTCTTTTGATTTCATCCTTGATGCGATCAATCAGTCCGTCAACCATGGATGCACTCCCGTAGATGATACCATTTTGCATGGAATCAATTGTATTTCTGCCAAGAAGAGATTTGGGCGAATCAAGCGCAATGCAAGGAAGGTCAGCCGCGCTCTCGGATAAGGCATCAAGCGAAGAACGTACGCCCGGGCAAATGATGACGCCACACAACTCACAATTCTCGCTGATCACAGTAAGGGTGGTTGCCGTGCCAAGGGCAATAATCACAAGCGGACACGGAGAAAGATGTGTTGCACCAACTGCATTGGCAACAAGGTCGGCGCCTATCTGCGATGGAATATCTGTCTTAATATTCAGACCCGTCTTGACGCCAGGTCCAACTTGCAGAGGACGCACACCACATAGTGTCTCGATTGCCTGGTAAATGATTGCGCTTAAGGGTCTGACCACAGAAGAGATAATGGCACCGTCAATCGCGCTGGAATCAACGTGATTCATTGTCATTACACCTGAAAAAAGCAGAGCATATTCATCCGATGACCGGTCCAGAACGGTAGATAATTTGGAATGAAAAAGCAATATCTCCCGATCAAAAACGCCTACGGAAACATTTGTATTTCCAACGTCACACACAAGCAGCATATCATTCTCCTCATTGCCAAGATACATCATTGTAGCGACAATAGAATCATTTCGTCAAGCTCCAATGCGGACACGATGCATGGCATAGAAGCATCGTTATGCTTTCTTCCCCGTGAAAAAATGAGAAATCCGAATGCCGAGAAGCATGAAAACGGACGCGACATAGCCACATATAAATTTCAGAAGCTGTCTTTTTGATTCGCCATATAACCGTTTCTCGAAAACAATTGGAACTTCTCCGATACGGAAAGGCTTCTTGTTTATCTTCAGCTTCAAAATGACCTCTTGAAGAACGTCATAATTTGTCCGAACAAGCTTCACCGCCTTAAGCTGCTTCGCATCATACAAACGATAACTTGTCGAGATGTCTTTTGCGCGAACACCAATACATATTCTCATCGTCGTGTTAAGGAGCTTCGACATCAGGAACGAGGAGAACGAATCGTTTGTCTTTCCACCACTTACATAACGAGATCCGATAACCATATCATATCCCTCGGCGAATTTGGCATGAATAGCAGGAATGGAATCCGGATTATGCGATCCGTCGGCATCCAGAACGAGAATTTTGTCGCCTGTTGCATAGGCAATTCCCGTACGGAAAGCCCCTGCATAAAAGGGTTCCTCTTGCGGAATATAGCGTGCGCCATACCGAACGCACACATCTTGCGTATGATCGAGCGGCTTTGCCGAATCAATGACGAGAATCTCACACGCTGTCTGCATTTCAGCAAATTGGGACAAAATTTTGGGGAGTAGAACCTCGAGGTTCTCAGCTTCCTTGTATGCTAGCAGAATTACACTTGTTGACATTTTTTCTTCCTCTTCTCCACTTTACTATTTTTTTAACTAGAAGTATGATCCCCTCCAAAGTGAGGAAACCCAGAATGCCTAAGAGTGCCACATTGTTCAAAAACAAAGTCAAATTCTGTGAATGATAGGAGAACTGCATGGGGCACAAGATCAATATGAAAAACAATAGATATACAAAATCAAACCAGCTATGTTCATCGTCATTTAGGAACAAAACAATAACAGGAAGAATATATAAGCCGCAGTACACGGCACTGTTAACCGGCATAAAAATAATGATAGCAACAAGAATGGCGATAATTTTCCATAGTTTCTTGTGAAAGAATGTCGATAGAATGCCCAGTCCATATAAGGCATACGATCCGAACAGAAGAATCTTCTCAACATGGTATTTCTTAAATTCCGTCAAATATTTCAGAAAATAGTAGATGCCATATCGAGGCGACGGATAATAACGATACTGCGCCGTATTGGCTTTGACATTCTTATACCACTGATGAACATTATTGAATCCACCGGTAAAAAACAGAAAGGGAAGGAACATCAATAACAAGCCATAAATACAGCATCGCACAGCCGCGAAAAATTTCTTATCGTGAATCAGCAGCAGTCCCAAAATGGCCGGATATCCCTTAAGGGCGGCGGCAAAGGCAAGCGAAATGAGGGCAAGCTCACGGAGAATCTTGTTTTCGCTCTTATAGCAAACGAGAAAAAAGAGACATAAGCTTACAGCCAAGAATATGATATTCCCGCGTTCATATGCAAAAATGAAGACACTGGAACAAGTAAAGAGCATAACCGTCATGAACCGTACAAACTTATTGCCATCTTTCAGATCATACAATTGAATGAGTAGAATCGCTGCAAATATCCCGACAATCAATGTGGCAAACGCAAGTCCGGAAGCAGAATAGCCGGCGGTAGTAGCGTCTAGCGTCTTATAATCCGCGAATTGACCAAGCAGATAAAAGAGCAAGTATGAAATCGGAAGATATCCCTTCTCGCTCAAGTTCGTCGTCGTATCATGGTATGGATCTTTAGACGCGGAATATTTGGCAACATTGAAGAAGTCAGCTAGATAGTTGGCACCCCGGCCATATATGATATTCAGCTGAAAGCTGTCTGTTCCTTCTCTGGATACATAATAGAAAAATGCGCAAAAGAGAGATACCATGGCAACAATAAATGTAGCAGTAAAAAAATCCTTTTTATTCATCCAAAATCGAGGCTTATTCATCCATGTACATCCTTCCGACAATCAAGTTATAGTAAATCGACCCTATTCGAATTTTTGAGTTGTTCGATAATCCTTTTTACATCTTGCGTGTTATTTTTCCGGCAGATTAAGAGTGCGTCTTCAGAATCCACAACAATGATATCGCGTAATCCAATTGTTGTGATGAGCCTTTTTTCTCCCCAGATAATTGTATTCTTTGTATCGATCGTAATGGATTCACCCTTTATCGTATTCCCGTCCGCATTTTGTTTATTGATTCGTTCGAGAGATAGAAGGCTTCCGACATCATCCCACCCAAAGCATCCTGGAATAGTAAAAATATCGTCAGATTTCTCCATAATGGCACAGTCGATAGAAACAGAAGAGAATCTCCCATATTCCTCCGCAAGAACAGTCTCATATTCTTTTGTACCAAATGCATCTCTTATCCGAAGTAGTCCTTCGTACGTGGTCGGAAGCAATTTCTCAAAGCTTGTCATGATCGTCTTGATTTTCCATACAAACATGCCACTATTCCACAAATAGGAACCGGATTGAACATATTCGCGCGCAAGCTCCAAATTCGGTTTCTCGACAAAATGGCTTACGCGATACGCGCTGTTCTTGGCAACTTTCTGATCCGAAACAAACTTAATGTATCCGTATCCTGTTTCTGGGTATGTTGGCGTAATCCCGACAGTAATCATATTATTGTCTCGCGAGGCAATACTTGCAGCATTGCGCAAGGTGTCAAGAAAAAGTGTCTCGTTACTGATCAGATGATCTGCTGGAAGAACGAGCATGACACAATCCTCATGTCGTTTACTGATGATGGCCGCCGCAAGACCGATGCAAGGCGCTGTGTTTCTTGCAACGGGTTCTTCGAGAATATTCTGCTGAGGGATATTCGGAATCTGCGTCTGCGCCAATTCAACGTAATCATGATTTGTCACAATATATATGTCTTCTGCGGGGATCAGTGGTAAGATCCTCTCAACTGTCAATTGTATCATCGTTTTGCCGCTGGGCACGAGTGAGAGAAACTGTTTGGGACAGCTATACCTGCTTTTGGGCCAAAATCTCTCGCCCTTTCCGCCTGCCATAATGACTGCTGCAATTTTCAAATCTTTTCACTTCCTATCATACGAGATTTCTATTTTCGCCAATACGCAAGCGTATCCTGTATCGTCTGCTCAATCGGAATAAGCGGTTTCCACCCGGTTGTACATGCAATTTTCGAGATGTCAGCCCGAATAACCGGAATATCCACCGGCCTTAGCTTATCTTTGTCAACTTCGATTTCAATTTTAATCGAAGACGAAGAGATAATCATGTGAAGAATGTCTTCGATGGAAAGTGCCAGAGATGACCCGATATTATAGACCTCTCCAGCTTGCCCTTTCTCCGTAAGTAGCTTGTATCCGCGAACAATATCCCGCACATCCGTAAAGTCTCGTTTCGCCGAAAGATTTCCGACGCGTATTGTAGGTTCCTGCCTGCCTTTTTCAATTTCAGCCACTTGCCTGCAAAAATCAGATACAACGAATTGCGGACTCTGCTTCGGCCCAACATGGTTAAAGGCGCGAGCCATGACGATATCCATTTGGTATGCTTCATGATAGATTTGTCCGATATAGTTCTGTGTCGCCTTCGTAACTGCGTACATATTCTTCGGCCGTAAAACGGCATCCTCCTTGATCGGAAGATCCTCAGGGCGAACCGCTCCATATTCCTCACTCGATCCAATGAGCAAGATTCTTGGCGCTAAGTTGCATTCACGAATCGCATCAAGCAGGTTGATAAGTCCCTTAATATTGATATCAACCGTCTTCTGTGGCTGTGCCCAAGATAGTGCAACAGAAGATAGTGCGGCAAGGTGATAGATTCAATCTGGCGAAATGGCATAAATCAAGCTAAACACAGCTGACTTATCGATAATATCCAAATCTGTCAAATGAACAGTCGACGGCACATCAATCGATTCAAAATCCATCTTAGTCGCATAAATCGTCTGATTCTCATCCTCTAAAAGATGACGAATCAAATAGGCCCCAACAAAACCCCCGGCACCAATAACTAATGATTTCATTTGTTCACCAACTTCAACTGCGAATCTCCTTTGAAACGAGTTCCAAATCATGATTTACCATACGGCTGACTAATTCATCGAAAGAAATTTCGCGTTTCCAGCCCAGGACGGTCTCTGCCTTTGTAGGGTCTCCAAGTAATATGTCAACCTCTGCTGGTCGAAAGAACTTAGGATTGATCTTCACGATCGTCTGATTGGTCTCAGCGGAGATACCCACTTCATTTACGCCTTCTCCCTGCCATAACACATGGATTCCCGCTGCAAGAAAGGCCTTCTCGACAAATTCTCTGACGGTTCTTGTCTCGTTGGTGGCAATGACGTAATCATCCGGGGTCTCTTGCTGCAGCATAAGCCACATCGCCTTAACATAATCCTTCGAATGTCCCCAGTCTCGCTTGGAATCCATATTACCCAGTTCAACAGCATCCAACAGGCCATTCTTAATTCTTGCAACAGCGTCCGTGATCTTGCGTGTAACAAATTCCTTCCCACGCATCTCAGATTCGTGGTTAAAAAGAATGCCTGAGCAAGCATATAGTCCATAGCTCTCGCGATAGTTCTTCGTAATCCAGTGACCATATAGTTTTGCAACACCATAGGGGCTTCTCGGGTAAAAAGGTGTAGTCTCCTTCTGGGGAATCTCCTGAACAAGACCAAACATCTCCGATGTTGATGCCTGATAGAAACGAATCTGCGGCTTTGTCTTGCGAATCGCTTCAAGCATATTAATTACACCAATACCATCAATTTCGGCAGTGGCAAGCGGTTGTTCCCAGCTTGTCGCAACAAATGACTGCGCGGCCAAATTATAGATCTCGTCTGCGTTCGAGATTGTAATCGCATTGATCAGCGAAACAATATCCGTCATATCTCCATAGATGAACGTAATCCGATCCTTGATGTGGTCTACATTTCCGTAATCAACCACGCTCTTTCTTCTCAGAAGACCATAGACCTGGTATCCTTCGTCTAAGAGCAACTGCGCTAAATACGAGCCATCCTGACCGTTAATTCCTGTAATCAAAGCACTTTTCATAATTGACTCCCTGCTCATTATTGAATAAATCTGTAAACACAATTCTGTCAGATTTTATCACAAATTAAGTTAAGCTTCAACGAAATATGCATTATTCATCGAGCCGAAAAAATAAATAATAACGGATACTCGCCCTATGGATAACAGAGGCGATCCCCCTTAAGCTCTTATAGCATCCTATCATGCTATAATGCAGGTAAAAAGTCTCGGAGGCAACATGCATCTTTCCTCTTCCTGCAAAGTCCGTCTACTCCTTGTGCTTATGTGGGCAATCGTGATTCCGACAACGGGTTGCGGCCATCCAAACACGCCTTCACAAACAAGCGATACGATGATTCCCATTTGCTCAGCTCCTTCAACAAGTGAAATATCACAACCCCAAGCAACAGAGATGATCGAGCCGGAAATATATACGTTCCCAGACGACGCGGATGTCCTCGCCTATTATGTTGATTGGAATGATTCTGCAACTTGTTTCGCAACCTATGCCGATTGCATCTCTTCTGTCTCGATTGACGCCTATTATGTCGATCCGGAGGGAGACGTCTTGGGAGAAACACCGACTCAATTTCTTGAAGCCGCGAAAACCGAACAAGCTGCAACGTATCTTTGTGTCACAAATTATGATGACGGGTGGAATTCAGACTCTGCTCACAGCATCTTATCCGATCCTTCCGCAAGAGAAAACTGCATCTGCAATCTTGTAAACCTTTGTCTTCAATATGACTATTGGGGTATCAACATAGATTGGGAAAACATATATCCAGCAGATCGGACGCTATTTTCTGCATTCATCAAGACACTATCCGAACGCTGTGATGAGAATGCCTTATCCCTGATTGTCTCTATCCCGGCCAAAACGTGCGAGGATCTGACAAATACATGGAGCGGCGCATTTGATTACGCCGCTCTCGGAGAATCAGCCGATCTAATTCAGATTATGTCATATGACCAACACTATTCGGGCGGACCCGCAGGTCCGATTGCAAGCCTAAGCTGGGTAAGAAGTGTCCTCGAATATGCTGTCAGCCTCATTCCCTCCACAAAAATAAGCCTTGGTATTCCCGCGTATGGCTGCGATTGGGTATTAGGCAAATCAGGCGACGCGAATTCCTTTCCGTTAACTGATGTTGCGGGGCTTCTCGAAGAGAAAAACGCGGTTACGAACTGGAGTGAGACGAGTGCAGAACCGTGGATCCGATACGAAGCAGAAGATGGTTCAACACACATTGCATGGTTCGAAAATCAAGAAAGCGTGCAAGCAAAGCTACGCCTTGTCGGAGAATATCAACTTGCCGGCATATCCATATGGAATCTTGGTTCGGGAAACAGTGCATTCTGGACGGCAGTCTCAGATCGCTAAGATGGCACCTACGCCATTCATATCTGTGAATCCGGCGAACTCACTTTACCAAATTGTTTGCGAAAACCTACAACATCATCCGTAAATCCAACGCTTCGATAGAATTGATGCGCCCCTTTACGGTAACCAGAGGAGGCAAGAATCGCATATACACATCTGTTCTCCTGTGCGATCCGATCCACTTCGGCAAAAAGGGCCCGACCGATTCCCGCTCGTCGGTTATTCTCGTCAACAATCACATCTTCAATCACAAGAAAGCTCTCGAAATTCTCTGCGAGCGATTGACAGACGATACAAAGAACACTTCCAACGACCTGATTCTCGTCGTCAAATGCAACCATAAGGTAATAGGCATCATTATTCTGCATCTTCGTGTAAATATTCTCATAATCGGGAGAAAGCCCGTTGCCAAATCGGCTCAGCTGATAGTAAAGACGTGAAATGTCACGCATGTCATCTAGCGTCGCTTTCCTAATATGGATCATATCTACCTCCGAAAAATCAATTTACAATCCTTAAAGGCAAACAGATGAACATACCCCATTCTAAACGAATCGTACGTCAAAAAGCGAACAATATAGAGAGGCACACTTCCATGTACCTCTCGGATATATCTCGACTCGACGTTACAATCCTTTACGAATTCGAAATGCCAGCAATAATTGCAGCACCAAAAATGGCAAAAATGATTATGTAAATAACAATTAAAATCGCATATAAGATAAGCATTGCTTTAAAATAATTCGATTTACTCTTCTTCTCGGAGCTACTAAAGGCCCAAACAAATAGCATGATGGTGCCCACACAGGGAATCAACAAAATAAGGTAGGTAAGTAACCATTCCTTAACGGAAACGGCCTCTTCGTAACTACTCGCGCCAGTAGATTGTTGTCCCTAATATTGTGGCTGATTGTAAGCATTGTATTCCGACATAAAATATATCCCCCTTCATGATTCATCCATTGACGATTGTATCATATGCAAAATATCAAGTAAATATCATATCAGCGAATACGAATACGAATGTAATACAGAATGGATCAGGATAGAAATCAAATTATTCTCCTGATAGACATACGGCGGATCTGATGGGAAACCCGTAATCATCCGATACGCATAATAGAGGATCATCACAAGACAAAGACAAGCCATGATCTCATATAGATATCGAACCTTCTTCCCGCAAAAATAGCGCATGTATGCAAAATAAGCGGCAAGCAATAACCAGAAGATTGCAAAAGGATTGCTGGCAAGTGATTGGCGAAAATCTCCGACAAATAAATAGCGCACTGCCCTTGACAGTCCGCATGCCGGGCACGGCAAGCCCGTCACAATAACCATGGGACATATATGATGGAAAACAATCTCCGTGAGAAATAAATACAACAAAAAGGAAGCGATTCCAAAGCGAAGATCAAATAGGTCGTGCCCGACTCTTCTTCCCATATTTCGAATCGCTTTCCCTTTCATGCCTCGCCCTTCTCCCCACGAATTTCATCCGTTTTCATGCATACATTATACCGAAAACAGCTCGTGACATGATCGTTTACAATTCCCGTAGCCTGAAGCTGTGAGTAGATGATTGTCGATCCTAGGAAACGAAAACCACGCACCTTCATATCCTGACTTACACGATCTGATAACTCTGTCCTTGATGGAATCTCAGAAAGCTGCGTCCATGCGTTCCTGATGACTATCTTATCCGTAAAGTGCCAAATATACGCATCAAAACTGCCCCATTCCTTCTGAACTGCAAGGAAACATTTTGCATTATTAATTGACGCATCAATTTTACGCCGATTCCGAATAATGCCCGGATCTGCCATCAGCGAAAGAATCTTCTCTTCGCCATATTTTGCGACCTCACACACAGCAAATTGGTCATACGCCTTGCGGTAATTCTCCCTTTTCCGAAGGATCGTAATCCAACTCAGTCCAGCCTGAGCAGACTCCAGCACAAGAAACTCAAAGTGCTTCTGATCATCATGAACAGGCACCCCCCACTCTTCATCGTGGTATCGGGTATAGAGCTCATCCGAACCGCACCAACCGCATCTTTCCATTGTAAGCTCTCCTACGAAATCATATTGTTGTCTGCATCTATTTTCGCATAAAAGGTGGTGAATTCC
>JBPOHB010000051.1:0-3018 GCA_052036055.1 Bacillota bacterium
CATCAAGACGGATCTCCTTTGTGATGTATGACCTTATAACGGCTACCGTGTGCAAAATAAACACGCCAGCATTGTATCAATACTGACGTTCTTATTTGGTGGAGGCGAGGAGAATCGAACTCCTGTCCGAAACCATTTCCTCTGGCGCATCTCCGGGTGCAGTCAGTAAACGGAGTATTCCCCTTTGTTGTAAGCCAACTGACAGGCCGCAACGTCCGGTAGCTTCATAAATACATTACGTCTTCAAAGCTTGTTACGTAACGTTCACCCATTTATCCTGCCGATAGGTAAGGTCTGCTGTCTGACATCCCGAACCCGTCCAGCAGATCGGACGGAGAGATGCGTGGCTGAATTAAGCAGCTACGAGTTGTGTATTATTGTTTGCAATTACTTGCTTATCTCGTTTTTTAAAGAGGCCAACGAGAATCCTCTACCCGCTTCCCCAGTCTCAACAACCCCGTCGAAACCAGTACGCCCCCATGTATAAGAGCTTTCTCCATTATGCCAGACTCGCCTCAAAACAGCAAGAGCCGCCTATTGCCTCTCCTCCACAAGTGTCTGAACGCGATTCTGGATCAGCGCTGACACTTCTTCTGCCGTTTTCTGTCCCGCAAAATAGGGTGCTGTCTCTTCAAGAATTAGTTGAATCATATCCATATCCGCATATCCGACCGAAGTTGCACTCGTCTCGTATGCCGCAAACGTAAGTACCCATTGACTGGCAACACTCTCCTCTTCCGTATCACAAAACACGAATTCGTCTATCGCATCTTGATTTGCTTTCTCAAGAGCCTTGATATTAAGCGGAATATACACGCTTGCCAAAACCATCTGCATTTCTTCTGAGAGAAGAAGCGATACGCAATCCCATGCAATATCCGGACATTCACACTGTGTCGTAATGACAAACCGATATACCGGTAATGCGCAAAGAGCTTCTTCTGTATCTGAGGGAAACGGTGACAAAGAATACTCGCACTTTTGGGAATATACATAGGCGCTTGCAAATTCACCTGCGCTGTTAATTGTCGCCGTACAATATGTGGCATTTCCGGAGGCGACCAGACCGATAGCGGTATAGGAATCTGTCCCACTTTGATCCCCATACTCCTTACTCCATGTGAGAAGCCTCACAAATGAATCCGAATCAAAGGTTACTTCTCCTGTGTCGTAATTCACATAATCATCAAGCGTGTAATACAAAATACCCTGCAAGAGATCTTCGGCGCTACTTCCGGAAATCGGCACGACGTCTTCTCCCGCTCTGGATTCTATATCCGCAAACTCTTCTGTGGTCCATCCGTCAGACGCATATTCCGATGTGCTCAGCAGACCGAAAATACTGTACGCGGAGGGAAGTGAATACAGCTTGCCATCTATCTGGGATGCAGCGAACTGATTCTCCTGGTATTCGGAAACATCAATATCGGGATCGTTATAGAGATACTGCGTCATGTCTACCATCGAGCTGTCATTTGAGATTGACAAGAAAGGAAGAACGTTATTGGGATCCACAAGAATATCCGGTCCATCCCCCGTTAAGAAAGATAGATTAAAATCCTCGTAGATTTGTTCATATCGCTCATCTGCATCTGGATAATCTGCGTACGGATAGGCGGCGCCATAATCCATAATGACCATCCGATAATCGGAATGGGTCAGATTGAATTGAGAGACAATCTCATTAATAATTGGATCATCCGTGATATCTACTCCACCTAGTGTCAGAATTTGTTTGTCAATATTCGGATCGGTGTCTTGTCCATTGAGTACAATGAGGTCATAATTGCCTACTGCCGGAGAAAAACCAAGCATTGCAATCCGATTATCCGACAGGTATGCAATCGACACAATATTGTCCTTCTGAATATCTGAATCTGTGAAATTTGTAATTATTTCCGTTTCCTGTGTGTCAAGAGAATAGCTGACTACCTCTTGAGAATTGGTTAAATACACGCAAGATGCATCGCCTGTGATCGTATTGTATTCTAATTCTCCTTGTGGAATCACGTAGGGCGTCCCAAGCGTCAAATCCGATTGTATTTCCGCAAGAAGAACTATGCTCATATCCTCGTCATCTATCGAGGAAGATGCCACATAGATAAGCCCGCCAATGGTCACTAACGATAGAACCGAATTATTCAGAGGAATGGTCTTAATCCAGGTTCCCTCATGTGAATACACAAAGACACAAGCCTCCCTAGTGTCATCTTCGATCTCTCGATCTCCCGCCAGATAGATATTCCCGGAAGTACCCGAGCAAGATAGACATGACGAGCTTAGGAACATCGTATACTCTTGTGCCTGCAATTGAGAGACCTCGCCAATCAGATTCCCAGTCGCATCAAAATACGCATACTCATAGACCACCTCAAGATTCGATGTGTTTGCACAGGTCATAACGATTAAGATCGTCCCATCTTCACATAAGGTAATTGCCGGTCTTTCCCAGGATAGACTGAAGTAATCGTCAAGAGAAACTGTATAGGCAAGCTGTCCACTATAGCTATATACTTCCAGACAATAAGAAGGTGCAATCGGATTATCGTAATCGTCAATATAGCCCCCATATGTTGCATCCTCGCCCATGGCAAAGTAATCCGTCTCGGCTTCCCAATATCCATCAGGATACTCCGTATAAATGAGAAATGCTTGTTCATCTGAAAATACTGCGTCATACTCAACATTCTGATCCAAGCATTCCGTAATGGGGTATAGAGAGGCAGCAAAATAGGCAGAATATTCTTTGTTATCGCCGATCACGGATACTGAACTGTGGGTACAGCCAAGAACGGATAGCAGAGATGTAAGGAGTACGCCAAAGGATATTCCTATACAGACTATTCTCACCCAATTTCGCATACTTACACCTCCGCAATCACGTATGATAACTAATTACTTTTTATGCCACATAGAACCAGTTACAGGGTCTGCAGACAGCTACCGTCGTGTCTGATGAAAAAATGGATGCAGCTGACAGATGAACATTTTTGCCTTCTGCATGAATAATCGAATTAA
>JBPOHB010000113.1:0-2368 GCA_052036055.1 Bacillota bacterium
ATTGGGTCACGGTTTGTTGACATTCACGGACAAAATGATCACCAGGCAATATTTCGCCCCTCTATGCATTTGCTTTTGCTAGATCGTTTTGGCGGCGTGAAGATTCAGGACGCTGTACAATCCTATGTTTTGACATTAGCATCGTACCGCGATTGCATCGAACGGATACGTCTACTGGGTTCTGATCCTGTCAAACAAAAGCAAAGATCGGAATTGCTTCAATTTCAAATGAGTGAGATAGAAAACGCCAACTTTTCCGTCGGCGATGAAGAAGCACTTCTTGAGCAGAAGAGAGTACTATCCAATTATGACAAGATCCGTCTTGGTATATATGGTGTTCTTGCGCAGATTAGCCGCGATGATGACGCGGCACCTATTTCATTATTGTATGGAAGTTCATCATCATTTGATTCACTTCTGCGATATGATTTGTCATTACGACCCATATATGATCAATATGTCTCCGCTTTGGCTGTTCTCGATGGTGTAAAAGAAGACCTTGACACCTATCTGGATCATTTGGCATTGCCAAGCATTTCTCTTACTGATGTTGAAAATCGCCTGGATTTGCTTTTTCGATTAAAAATCAAGTATGGCGCAACAATCCCTTTGATTCTGTCATATAAAAGTGAAGTTGAAAAAGAACTACAGATGATTAAAGAAAACGAAGCCGCTTTGCTTGATTCACACAAACAACGTTTGATTTTGGAAAAAGAGCTTATCGATAAAGCCGATACAATTCATAATGAGCGCGTTACATTTTCTCATTTACTCTGCGAATCAATTAAGCGAGAACTTGCCGATCTGGGCATGCCAGGTGCAACATTTTCTGTTATGTTTTCCCAGCGCCCGAGAGATCGTTTCTTCTCCAAAAATGGATATGATGAAGTTTCGTTCATGATGTCGGCAAATCGGGGAGAAGAAGAGAAGCCGCTGGCAAAAATTGCATCAGGTGGTGAAGCGTCTCGCATTATGCTTGCAATTAAGACAATCTTGGCTAGTGCCGATGACACAGATACGCTTATTTTCGATGAAATTGATACAGGAATATCTGGACATACAGCGACAGTCGTTGCGCAGAAAATACAATTACTATCCCGATCCCATCAAGTCTTGTGTGTAACGCATATGGCACAAATTGCCGCAGCTGCGGATCGACATTTTGTCATTAGCAAAAATACAGTCGAGGACAGAACGCAAACAAGTATTGCGGAGTTAACGGATGCTGAGCGCGCGCCAGAGGTGGCTCGTTTGTTGTCCGGTGAGCGGTTGGATCAGAAATCTCTTGATCTGGCAAGGCAACTCCTCATGCGCAAGGGCACTTCATGAATGAATGCCTGCTCATCGCATAAGTTTCTGCATATCCTCTGGCATTTCACATTCGAATTTCAGTTCTTCATGCGTAATTGGATGGAAAAAGGAAAGTCTATGTGCGTGTAACGCTTGACGGTCAATCATCGCGTCAGCTGCAAGACTGGGTAGGTCTATGTTGGGGTAATCATTTGAAGACGGTCCATACAGGCCATCACCAACGATGGGGTGGCCGAAGTATTGACAGTGCACACGTATCTGATGACAACGACCTGTCTCTAAGGTGAAGGAGACAAGGGAAATCCCCTTCTCATTTTGATATGCGAGCGTCTGATAATGGGTAACGGATGCCTGTCCATCATGACTTACAACACGAATCATGATGGAGTCAGAAGATCTTGCAATCGGCAAATCAATCTTCCCCGATTGCGGAATAAATTGGCCGTGAACGATTCCTAAATATTCTTTATTCATTTTCTGACTCGATACGACATGATGAGCGAATCCGTTTTTGGCTATGACAATGAGTCCGCTCGTTTCTCGGTCAAGACGCATAATCGGATGCAAGCGCCCGGTCGATAATCTTTGAATCAATGAATCATCCATATGCTGCCAAGATGGGTGCGTCACAATACCCGCAGGTTTATTACAGACGATAATCCAATCGTCTTCATAGAAAATGGGGATACTACAATCTTTTCGTACATTTGCTTGTTCAAGTTCATCTTCAAAGGTAGCTTCGATGACATCCCCAGAACGAACAAGATCAATCATACGCGCAGGATTACCATTTACATGAAGAGACCCATAGAGACGTATTTTCTTGATCATCAGTCGAGACATCCGCATACGACTTGATAAAATATCAGTAACGTTATGCTGGTCTTCTAATGGGTTTACCAATAAAGATAATTTCATTTGCACCTCTGTACTTCTTGATTTATGGACACAGTATACACAACCCGTATTCATTTGTGTATACAAAGAAGGGTCAATTATCCCGCCTTGTCTGGCATAAACAGGGTCAGTGTTAAAATTTCGGACAGTTTGATAAGAT
>JBPOHB010000119.1:0-1944 GCA_052036055.1 Bacillota bacterium
CGCCGTAATCCTTCTGACGATAGGCAAGAAACAAATAGTAGAGCATGCTAAGCAGTGCACACACGCCAGCAATATAGGGCGAATATTTCTTAGCGCTCAGCGCCAGAAGTATAATCGTACTTAAGCAGATAAATAGGGACACGATAAGTCCAACAAATAAGGGCGTGCCAGATATATGAGAGAACGCCCAAACATACACATTCTTGCATCCATTGGCAAAATATCGAAAAGGACCCGTAATGATGGTTCCCCATAGAACGAACAAGACAAAAGACACAATCAGTGCTCGCGCTCCTCCAGACAAATGACATTCCTCCCAAAATCAGACGTTTTCTGTCTCATACGGATCATATTCTGACAGAAGTTCTTTGAGAACGGCTACTTCTTCACTGCTCAGCGAAACGCCTTTGCCAGCCTTCTCGTGTTCAGGTGCCCAGTCGCGAATATCTAATTTCGCCGTGCCGCCATTCCAGCGCACAATATTAACTTCGCGGTTCCATCCAGACTTGCTTGTTGACAAGATACCAATCTCTTTTACGACTTCTGATGTGATTTCTCCCTTAGGCATATGCTCAATCCTCCGCTATTATATTTTGATCCACAATTCGTTTCCGATATCTTCTCCCAAATGATTTGACAGGGAAAAGGAAATACTTCATGATTATAGCACATTCATCTCACGGTTGAGTAGAAATTGAGTGACAGAGGATATGAACTTTGGGCATGCAAGAAATCCTAATCATTATTGTACTTTCACTTGCTTTATCAGCGATAAGTGGATTGGTTTTGCGGGCTCTGTATGAGCCGCATCAGCTCAGGTGTACACAGGTTGTTTTGGGGAGAAGTACGGACGAAGATTGCCCGGGGCTTCGCATTGCCTTCTTTTCGGACCTGCACGGCTCGATGTGTAAAGTCTCAGACACTGACTTGCTTCACACAATCTTTTCGAAGAAAATCGACGTCATACTTTTCGGCGGCGATGTCGGAAATAAATACAAGTCTTCTGAAAACACCATCGGTCTTCGGCGCTTGTCTGCCATTTCTGAAATGGCGCAAAAAAAGGGGATTCCGTGTTATGCCGTCAGAGGCAATCATGACAGACAAATAACGCGCGAAGATTTTAGTCAGTCCGGCTTCCTTCTCTTGGTCAATGAGAACATCCGGATGACGGATGTATCTGGCAACGTCTATTTGCTTATGGGCGCGGACGATCTCGGGAATAAGCCTCGCATCTGGCCTTGCCTCTCCGACACTTTCTGCGGCGAAATCCCCGAAGAAAGGCGAATCGTGCTTGTTCACAATCCTGATTTTGTCGCTACCACACAAAGTGTACCCTATTCATACGTTCTGTCGGGACATTTTCACGGCGGTCAGATCTACATGCCTTTTCATCTCGAATTTCGTATTCTTCGTACCGAGAAGCTTCCGCGAGAGGGTATTACTCGCGGTGAGTATAGCCGCAAGGGTGTATTGGGATATATATCCCGCGGTATCGGCTGCGTCGTTTTCCCTTTGCGGCTTCTATCAACGCCTGAAATCACGTATATAACGATTCCCTCTGACTCTTCGCGCAAAGAAAAAACCTGATCAGCAAACCCTTGAGGTAGCTGATCAGGCTCATAAATCCACTGCATATGCCAAAATGGTCAGATCTTAACCGACGCAATTTTCCAGATGTCTTCCGCGTAATCTGAAATCGTTCTGTCCGAAGAGAAGCGCCCAGATCGGCAAATGTTGATCCAGCAACATTTTGCCCATTCCATCCGGTCTGCATAATCCATATACGCCTGATCTCTCGTTTTGCAGTAATCTGCAAAATCACCCAAAACGTAATACGGGTCTGCTGGCTGCCAGTTCGATCCGCGAACCAGACTTTGGAACAGATCCTGAAACATGCCCGTTCCGCCGTCACTGAGTGTGCCGTCAGTCAAGCGATCAAGAACC
>JBPOHB010000214.1:0-4032 GCA_052036055.1 Bacillota bacterium
TATGAATACGAAGAAGGCTTCCTGCTGCTCCACATTGATTCGGCTGGCAACCTGACACAGGAATGCTTATTTAATGAACTCTGCTACGAATACAGCGAGTACAGAGGCGTCTACATCGGCGATACACTATTTGTCCTTTGCGATTCAGAAATCGCATCATATAGTCTTCTCGATTATTCGCAGCTTGACTCAGAGATACTCGCATAACCACAGAAATGAAAACTCCTGCCGACGGATAAGGCATGCTCTCCCTGATTCCGCGCGAAGCGAATCCACTGTGAATGGGAGAACACCACTTTGCAATTCTATCGGCAGGAGTCTTTCTATTTCACGATATGATCCAGAATCAAGACCCACACGGGAAGTGTCAGGACAGACATAATTGTTGTGAGAAAAACGCATTGTGCCGCTTTGGTTGCATCGCTTTGTGCCTTAATCGCCATAACGGTCGTTGTTGCTGCAGCCGGTAGCGCACAATATAAGATGCACACCTTCGCGACGATTGGATCCCACGTCATGAAATGAGATGATGCTAGGTATATCCCCAAAATCAGAGCCGGAGCCGCAATTAAGCGCAGAATCGTAATCAGTATGAGGCGGTTCTCTTTCCATATTTTCGAGAGAGGAATGGCAGCTAGCGTGACACCGCAAAGAATCATGCCCATTGGCGTTGCAACAGCTGCGAGGGAAATGACCACGCCAGAAAACACCTTCGGAATTGGGATATGGGCGAACAAAATAAGCATGCCAATGGGTACTGCGACAACAGGAGGAGAAAGAAGTGCCCGGACTATATCTCTGCCAATCTTCTTCCATCCTCCGAATTCCCCACCGCGGCGCACAGTAAAAATCAGTGGGGTTGCAACATAGAACATAACGCGAACAGGGATGGTGTAGATGGCAATATAGAAGCTTCCGACATCTCCATACAAAGATTCCATAATTGGGAAGGCCATATACGTGAAATTCGTAAACATAAGGTTAACGAGCATAATCCGTGACATATCATCGTCTTTACCCGAAATCTTGTTTACCAGAATGCCAAACCCAAGAAGAATAAACATCGAAACAATACTTGTCAGGATCAGCGATCCAGAATTGCGGATCTGCGACGGATTATAGTCGCTTTGAAACGCAATAGCCTTAATCACGACACAGGGGAAAACGAAATTAAAAATAAAACCAGCAAGCGAAGTCGAGAATCGATCTTCAACAATTCTTTTCTTACGAGCAGCAAATCCGATTGTCATGAAAATCGCCATCTGAATAGCCAGAGTAAATGCAGTCATATTATTGGCTCCTTCTCCGGTTTTCCGGCTTGTCTAGGATATTTTGCAGGCGTAGCCCGAAGTTTTCGGATCACGATAATGGTTCGGTTCATATCTGTTCCTGGAAGGAAGAAGTGATCAAGTGTCTCAAGCCTGCCCCCCAAAGTAGCAATCGCCTTCAGTGCTTCCTCTGCTTCCTGTTCAGCATTTCCCTTCATCGCTATAAAAATACCGCCGACCCTTACAAAAGGTAGACAATACTCACACAAGACAGGAAGCGAGGCAACGGCACGCGCCGTCGCAACATCATATCGTTCCCTGTATAGCTTTGATCTGCCGGCATCCTCAGCACGAGAATGAACGGCAGAGATTCCCTCAAGTGACAGGGTCTCACACACTTTCTTCAAAAATCCGACTCTCTTCTGAAGCGAATCCAATAGTACGACATCAAGCTCTGGCATCGCGACTTTGAGAGGGATACCGGGAAACCCTGCGCCGGTGCCAACATCAATCAGCTGCAAACGACGTACGTCACGCGTCAACATTTCCTTCTCTAAATAGGATACAAGTGTCAACGAATCCACAAAATGGCGGAGAGCGATGCCCTTATCATCCGTGATATTCGTTAAATTCATCTTCTCGTTCCATTCCTTGAGTAGCGATGCATACGTCGAAAACGCATGGATATTCTCAGCGGAAAGAGGAACACATAATTCTTTTGCCCCCGATGAAAGCATCGGATCGAATGCCGAATCCTTGCTGGTTGCGGCAGGGTTATCCTGTTGGGATACACTCGTATCGATTGACTTGGCTAAAGGCGAGGGCTTAACAACGCGGTCAGGACTGATTTTCTTGTTTTCCATCATCTGTCGGTGTCCTCCTCCTTTTTGCCTCGAGAAAAACCATGATAACAGCAATATCCGCAGGGGAGACGCCCGAAATACGAGACGCCTGCCCGATGGAGACGGGCTTCATCCGGATCAGTTTCTGCCTTGCTTCAATTCGAAGCCCTGTTATCTGATCATAGGGTATGTCCTGCGGTAACGCTCTGTTTTCCATAGACTTATACTTGGTAATTCTGTCATTTTCCAGTTTGAGATACCCCTCATATTTTACTTCAACTTCGACAGAAAATGTAATATCTTTCGTTAATTCGGGTCTGCAACAATCAACCGGAGCCAGTGCATCATAATGAATTTCCGGTCGTCGAATCAGCTCTGCAAGTGAAACACCAGAAGAGGGTAACGTACAGCCGAGCGATTTCAATAGACACGCCAGTTTATCACTTGGCGGTAGGAAGGTCGACTTGATCCGGCGGATCTCGTTTGCAATCTTTTCTTCCTTTTCCTTGAAAAGCGCATATCGAGACTCAGAGATGAGTCCGATTCGATAGCCATGCTCCGTTAATCTTCGATCTGCATTATCTTGTCTCAAATAGAGTCGATATTCCGCTCGTGAGGTCATCATACGGTACGGCTCGTTCGTTCCCTTCGTTACCAGATCGTCAATCAAAACACCGATATACGCTTCGGACCGATCCAGCACAAGCGGTTTATTCCCGTGAAAAAACTGCGAGGCATTTATACCCGCCATCAGACCTTGAGCCGCTGCCTCTTCATATCCCGACGATCCATTGATCTGACCTGCCATGAACAGACCTGACAGGATCCTTGATTCGAGCGAAGGAAATAGTGTGGTTGAATCTATGCAATCATATTCAATCGCATAGGCTGACCTCTGAATATGAGCCTTCTCAAGTCCTGGCATTGACCGAACAATTTGAACCTGGATTTCTTCGGGCAGACTCGTGCTCATTCCTTGCAAATAAAGCTCGCCAGCATCGGCCCCCATGGGTTCGACAAAGGCCTGGTGACGCTCTTTGTCCTTGAATTTCATGAATTTGTCTTCGATGGACGGACAATAGCGCGGTCCAGTTCCTTGAATGACTCCGCTATAGAGAGGTGAACGGTTCATATTGTCAACAATAATCTCTCGCGTCTCGGGTGTCGTCCAAATTGTATAGCAAGGCACCTGACTCTCGGGCGGGGTTAGCCCTGCCATATCGTGTTCAAACGAAAACAGCGGGATATCCGTCTCTCCATCTTGTCTTTCCATTACCGAGTAATCAACTGAAGACGCCAATAAGCGCACAGGCGTACCCGTTTTAAACCGACGAACTGGAATTCCGGCATCCGCAAGACTTTGCGACAAACCGTGTGAAGGGAATAGTCCATCCGGACCGCCGTCATAGACAATCTCGCCCATGATAATCCTGGATTCCATATAGGTTCCCGTACACAAAACAACGGTTGATGCCGCATACACGGCGCCCGTCCTCGAAAAAACGCCGCAAATAATTTTTTCTCCCTCTTCATCCACATCCCACAAGATTTCCGTTATCTCGGCTTGCCTTATATGAAGATTCGGCTGATTTTCTAGAATTTCCTTCATTTTTGCACTGTATTTTCGGCGATCGATCTGGGCGCGGGGAGAAAAAACCGCAGGTCCTTTTGAACGATTCAACATGCGCATCTGAATTGCATTTTGGTCGGCCACAATCCCCATTGCCCCACCAAGCGCGTCAATTTCGCGCACTAACTGCCCCTTCGCCGTGCCTCCGATGCTCGGGTTGCATGGCATATTTGCAAGTGAGTCTAAGTTAATTGTGAATAGAATCGTGGATAATCCAAGGCGCGCGCACGATCGTGCCGCTTCACACCCAGCATGTCAGGCACCAATAATGGCGGCGTCAGAGTGGTCGGGT
>JBPOHB010000007.1:0-5264 GCA_052036055.1 Bacillota bacterium
GGCGTATTTTTGTCAGTAAAATACCTACTGCATCGAGCTTACTATCTGGAAGGCAGATTTTTTGAAAAAATCGTGTAGACACTTTACAAATAGGAATAGAAGATTATAATAAAGTATGCACTTACATTACTTCGACAAAGGAAGAGTAGCATGATATGGAAAATATGATTCGAATTGAATCGGTAAGCAAAACCTATAGTAAGAAAACAGTCATCAACAATGTAGATCTAGCGATTCCCAAAGGAGAAATCTATGGTCTGATAGGGCCATCGGGAGCAGGAAAGACAACGCTTGTGAAGATGATGGTTGGTATGGAGATCGCGGACAGTGGGAATGTTTTCGTTGAGGACAACAGAATGCCAGATCTTCGCATACTTACTGAAATCGGATATATGGCGCAGGCGGATTCACTATATGGCGAACTGACAGGAGAAGAAAATCTGTGTTTCTTTGCTTCTCTTTATGGCATGGATAAAAGCGCCAGAAGAGAGCGAATCCAGTATGCAATGGAATTAGTTCATCTGCAAGATGAAAATAAAAAACGCGTCAACTGCTATTCGGGTGGGATGAAACGGAGGTTATCCCTTGCCACTGCGCTCATTTCGGACCCGAAACTTCTTATTCTTGACGAGCCGACTGTCGGGATTGATCCAGAACTTCGTGCGGAGATTTGGGAGGAGTTGTTTCGTCTCAAGAAAGAGGAAGGGAAGACAATCGTAATCACGACACATGTGATGGATGAAGCGGAGAAATGTGATCATTTGGCGATGGTCAGAGAAGGAATAATCCTTACGGATGGGACACCAAGTGAACTCATGAGAAGGTATAATGTGACACGACTTGAGTCGGTCTTCCTTCTGGCAGGAGGAAGAGTTATATGAGAATCAGAGCGCTATTTATCCGTATCAATAAGCAGATGATCCGTGACAGACGAACGCTGGCACTCCTATTTTTGGCACCTCTTTTTGTACTGACGCTCATGCACTTCATTTTTGCAGGGGATGATGTGGTACCGAAGCTTGGCGTCATAGGTGTTGATGAGACAATAGTAACCGAACTTGAGAAAAATGATGTTGCTGTCATCGAATATGATCAGGCAGACAAAGATACAGTAATCGAAGATGATCTTGACGGGTTGCTGATCGTTCATAATGACAAAACGGAGCTTATTCTCGAAAACAGTGATCCAAGCATATCGGCTGCACTCAAAATAAAGATTTATGCCGTTATTTCTTCTCATCTCCTTACAAACGTATCTGCGCAAACGGGGATTGACACAGATAGCATTTCGTTTTCAACCGACTACGTATACGGCAGTGAAAATACGAATCTTTTTGACACAATCAGTCCAGTCATGATTGGCTTCTTCGTTTTTTTCTTCGTATTTCTGATTGCGGGTATCGGATTACTACGCGAGAGAATGACTGGGACACTCGAACGACTTATGTCGACACCGATCCGTAGAGCAGAGGTCGTTTTTGGCTATCTATTCGGATATGGGATTTTTGCGATTCTTCAGACACTTGTGATCATCTTATTCTCGGTGGGAATACTTCGGGTAACCATGGTCGGCTCAATCTGGCTAGTCATCCTGATCAATTCCATTATTGCACTGGTCGCGCTCTCTCTAGGGATTCTGCTGTCGACATTTGCAAGCTCAGAATTTCAGATGATGCAATTTATTCCGATCGTGATTATTCCGCAGATCTTTTTCTCTGGTATATTCTCAATTGAAGGAATGGCAACATGGCTTCAGGTCTTCGGGAAGTGTATGCCGATGTACTATGCGGCAGACGCGCTCAAAGGAGTCATGTACAAAGGGTTCAATCTGGAAGAAATTGCTTCAGATCTTCTGATTTTATGCGGGTTTGCTACGGTATTTATTCTGCTCAATATTATTACACTCAAGAAGTACAGGAAGCTCTGATGCATGGATGAAGGAGAAAAATTATGCGGCAAGATTCAACTAAAGACAAAATAATGGATGCAAGCGTGAAGCTCTTTGCAAAATACGGATATAAAGGAACGTCAACAAAGCAGATTGCCAAAGAAGCAGCCGTAAATGAGCTAACGATTTTTCGCAACTTCGAGTCGAAAGAAGGAATACTCACGGAAATCTTTGCTTGCCGACTATCACTGACCGATGATTTTCTGAATCAGTATATGTCGCATCTTACGTACGACGTGGTAGAAGACCTTCTCGCTGTGTCGCGTTTATATCATAGTCGTTTGCAGGAGAATATCGATCTCATCATGATGATCGTTAAGGAGTTTCGCGAAGGCAGAATTTTTGATTTGTATGTAACGCTTCCACAGAAGTTTAAGACGGTACTGGTTACGTATCTTGAAGAGCTTATCAGGCAGGACAAACTGCGTACTCGTGATGCCGAGTTGGCTGGCATCACATTTTTAACGATGAATTTTGGGTTCTTTATTATGAAAAGTACATTTGGAGACGCAATAACAGCCATTTCTTCCGAACAGTATATTGACACGAGTATTCGTGCGTATCTGGAAAGCTTGCGGGCATAGTCGTTTGGTCGGCGGGCTACGTACAATCACGCCAAGGCAAAATTAGTTTGAACATCAAAGCTATTGCTATTCGGTTGTCAAAAAGATAAGATGTGTATAACAAAGAGAACTATTCGTACGTGAATTGTTCTTGGGTAGTATATACGCTGATTCTGCGATGCTAATCAACGAATGCGGGAATGGAGCTTGTGATGAAAAACAGAGAATGGAAGAGTCTTGTCATGGGGGATTTAGTTGCTCGAACGCCGATTATTCAGGGCGGTATGGGAATTGGAATATCGCTTTCCGGTCTTGCTTCTGCGGTGGCCAATCAAGGCGGGATTGGTGTGATATCAGCTGCTGGAATCGGGATGAACGAGAAAGATTTTGGTTTTCGCTATATTGAGGCAAATGTGCGAGCGCTTAAAAACGAGATTCGCAAGGCAAGAGAGATGACAAAAGGAATCTTAGGTGTCAACGTTATGGTGGCAATGACGAATTTCGAGGAAATGGTGAAGGCAGCGATCGAAGAGGGAATTGATGTCATTTTCGCCGGAGCAGGACTCCCGCTTTCACTTCCACATATGCTGGGAAAATCAGACCGCACAAAACTTGTGCCAATTGTTTCTTCGGGTAGGGCAGCACGCGTGATTGCAAAGAGATGGCTTGATAAGTACGCATATACGCCAGATGCAGTGGTGGTAGAGGGTCCGATGGCTGGAGGGCATCTCGGGTTCTCGGAAGATCAGATCTGTCGGGAAGAACTTGCACTGGAAAACATAGTAACGGATGTTATTTCGGAACTTGCATCCTTCTCGGAAAAAAGCAGCAAATCCATTCCGGTCATTGCCGCCGGAGGCATATATACAGGGGCAGATATACATCGCTTCTTGGCGCTTGGTGCCTCTGGCGTACAACTGGGTACGCGCTTTGTCGCAACAGATGAGTGCGATGCATCCCTTGCGTTCAAAGAAGCGTATGTCGCTGCCGAGAAGAAAGACATCGGCATAATCAGAAGCCCAGTCGGCCTTCCAGGAAGAGCCATTATCAATACGTTTCTCGAAGAAATTGCGGGCGGCATCAAAAAGCCGTTCTCTTGTCCCTTTCATTGTATCCATACCTGCGAAAGTAAATCGAGCCCATATTGCATTACGCTTGCTCTGATTAACGCAAAGCTTGGCAAGTTCCGAAATGGTTTTGCTTTTGCGGGAGCAAACGCATATAGAGTTGATCGGATTCAATCGGTCAGAGAATTGATTGAGACACTTCGCCAGGAATACAGCGGTTCTTGCAGTAAAGTCGCTTTAGACAATTGCATGGAATGACAGAAAAGGAAACACAAGGCGATATTGATGTAATTGCGGTGCGCCCCAAGTGCTTGATGAAAAGCATTTGGCGGCGCACTTTCATATGACAAAGCGTAAGTGCAAATAGGAGTGTTGACGTTCTGGCATTTCTGATGTAGTATGTATTTGATATCAAAATGATATCACGATTGAAGCTGGTATGTGTTGTATGGGAGGAAAAAAACATGTCGCAATTTGATACCACATCTGACTCAGAAATGAATACTATGGAAATTCTCCCCAAGAAGAGAAGTGGCATGGCTATGCTCGTCATAAACGTTATTCTGCTACTTATATCCGTTACACTTATTGTCTTTGGAAGCATTTGGTGCGCAGATAAGGATATGCGCATACTTGGCATTATCGTATTGATCGTCGCGACAATATACATGTGTGCCGTCAGTCCATTCCTTTTCGCCGGGCTGAAGATCATTAAGCCGAACGAGGCACTTGTACTGACGCTTTTCGGGCGCTATTACGGCACACTTCGGGGCGATGGATTCTATTTTGTCAATCCATTTTCCGTTGGAATGAATCCACTTGCCAAGAATAACCAATCGGCCATATCTTGGACGGCGCAGGCGGCTGTCGAGGTACAGAAGGGCGGTGTGCCGACGGGCTCATATTCGATCCCCAATAAGAAGATATCACTTAAGGCAATGACTCTTTGCAACGATAAGCAGAAGATTAATGACAGTATGGGAAATCCAATTATCATAGGAATCGTCGTTATCTGGCGTGTCGTCAATACGGCGAAGGCTGTGTTTTGCGTTGACAATTACGGAGAGTATCTTTCCATCCAGGCAGATTCTGCCCTTCGAAATGTCGTTAGGCTATACCCATACGATGTATCGGGCGACGACAACGAGAAGACTCTTCGAGCGAGTAGTCAAGAAGTTGCGGAACGCCTCAAGACAGAAATACAAAGCAAAGTGGATATCGCCGGACTCGAAATAATGGAAGCGAAAATCACGCATCTCTCCTATGCACCGGAAATTGCCGCCGCCATGCTTCAACGGCAGCAAGCAAGTGCAATCATTGACGCTCGCCAGATGATTGTCGAAGGTGCGGTTGGTATGGTCGAAATGGCTTTACTTAAGCTAAACGAAAATGATGTAGTTCACCTCGACGAAGAAAGAAAAGCGGCCATGGTCAGCAATCTTCTTGTCGTACTCTGCGGCAATAAAGATGCTCAGCCAATTGTAAATAGTGGATCAATCTATTAACATGAAAGAATCGTAATCATTCACTCGTGAAGGAGGGACACTCGTTGGCGGAGAACAAAGAATCAGCAAAAAAACAGCTTCTCCTTCGATTGTCGCCAACTCTCTGGCAGGACCTTTCGGTTTGGGCAGAAGACGACTTCCGATCCATAAATGGGCAAATCGAGTATCTTTTGTCTGAGGC
>JBPOHB010000170.1:0-12897 GCA_052036055.1 Bacillota bacterium
GTTGATGTGGATGTGGAACAAGGATTTGAATATGAAGAGATGATCAATGAAACCGTAAAAACATATAGCGCAAGTATTCTACGATTTGCATTTTCATACGTTCGAAATCATTTTGATGCAGAAGACATTGCTCAGGATGTATTTGTTGCGTTGATTCAGAGTGTGCCGCACTTTGACAATGAACAACAAAAAAAGTCTTGGCTTATGAAGGTAACAAGTAACAAGAGCAAAGATATTCTGAGGTCAAGTTGGAGAAAACGCACTACCACATTACCGGATGAACTTAGTCATATTTCAAAGGGAGAATCTGATTTGCTTTGCTATGTTCTTTCCCTAGATACTAAATATCGCATTCCTATTCATTTATTTTACTACGAAGGATACTCGATCGAAGAAATTGCCGAGCTTATTGGGAAAAACAGAGCAACTGTTGGAACGTGGCTTTCTCGCGGAAGAGCAAAGCTAAGAATAAAGATAGGAGATGATTTTTTTGAATAGAAATCCATATAAGGACGCAATTCAGCAAGTGAGATTTAGCGAAGAATTTGAAAAACGTTCTGTTGAGCGTATGATAGAAACAGCAAACCGAAAGCAATCAAACCCTCGGAACAAAAACTTTGTATATCAACATATTGGAGTCTTCGCTTGTGCTACGATTGCAGTGGTTACTATTTCAATATTTGGAATGTTTTACATGAAGACTTATTTACCTTCAAATGGCGACTCCAGAAATCAAACTATGAGTCAAAATCAGAGCATTGTTCAAACACGTTTAGTGGTTAATGCCAATGACTATGTAAATGGTTCTTCCTCATATGATATGCCAAAACAGGGCGCGGTCATCTATTCAAAAGCAATTTTGGCTGCACTTGAAGATCCACAAAATGATAGTTCTTTCTATCGTGTACAGATATTTATTACACCTCCTGAAGCATATGCGAACATGATTGGAGAATACGTCTTTAATGGTCGAACAAGAGATGAGTGGTTTGATTTGTCGCAGTTGATTGATTTATCCTATTCAGAGTATTTGCTTTTTGCAAAAGAGAATGGTTGGACAATCACCGAAGAAGAATATTTGCAGCAAAGAGATGAAGCTATAGTTTTAAATGCGACGGAAAACTACAAGGCAGCAGAAGAAAAGTTTGCATCTGATATTATGCCAATAGTTGATTCTGCACATATTGAGTATACAAATAGTGAATCTGAACGGCTGATCAATCTTGGGTATGAAATTACTGTTGCTTATCCCCTGCTAATAGGAGAACTCACAAAAGTACAGGTTCTTGCATTCCCTATAAATACGGAATGCGGCTATATTATTGAATTTGAAAATGAGGAAGAAGAATGATCTGATAAAGTTGAGTGGTTTTCGGAAAGCCTTTGCAGACTAAATATTCACGCAGAAGTCAATCATCAAATACACTTCAGTTTTTACAACTATCCTCGTAAAATATTGGGATACCAAACACCATCCGCAGTCAACGGACAGGTCGTTTAAAATGACGTGACACTTAATCTTGCAATTTACAGATATCCTTGTGTTTTACATCGTTGCAGTCAAAGTGAAAGAAATGATATAATGTCTGCGTTGTATTGACGCAATTTCCCATTCATTATATGTGGATGATTATTCGAGACAGGAGTCCATCGTGAGAGATTTATCTCTGCATCTTCTGGATATTTTGATGAATTCCATCTCGGCAGATGCTTCCGAAATTGCGCTTTCGATTGATCTGGATACGATTATAAACGCATACGTTATATCTGTCACAGATAACGGAATCGGATTGCCATTAGGAAATAGTCAAGATGCAATGGACCCTTATTATACAACGAAGCATTCGCGCAAAGTCGGACTGGGTCTATCTCTTTTTAGAGAAGCTTGTGTAAAAACAGGCGGGACAATGTCAATTGATCCGGCGAGTCCGAATGGTGTCTGCGTAAGGGCGTGTATGTTGCAGACATCTGTTGATAGTATTCCTCTTGGGGATATTGCACAGACAATGGCAGGCCTCATTTATACAAATCCGGCCGTTTCGTTTTCCGTCATTTTTTGTCGCGATCATGTACAACTTGCCAAATTTCTTTCTAGCGATGTGCGTCTGAAATTTGGCCAAGATGTGTCAAATGCCAACACAGACGTATATTTATATATTTATGATACAATCAGTAATCAGGAGCAAATGATTTTCGGAGGTAGTAAGAATGAAGACACTTTTAGAACTTGATCAGATGAAGAAGAAGGCAAAATCAGATATGGCGGCACGGAGTATCGCTGGAAGGAAGATCATTGTCGGCATGGGAACGAGTGGAATCGCTTCAGGTGCACGAGATATAATGACAACAATGATTCACGATCTGCATGAAAGAGAGATCAGTGATGTCACTGTTTTACTTTCAGGATTTCTTGGGAACCCTGAGCTTGAACCCATCGTTGAAGTCATTGACACAGACGGGCACAAAACAGTCTATGTTAAGGTTGATCAATCAATTGCGAAGGCGATTATCGCTGATCACATTGTTAACGGAAACGTGTGTTCAGATGCAGTACAACGATCTGGAGATGCAACAAAAACATGCTAAAAGGCATCATTCAGCTGGATAGTTTTCTCATTGATAGGCTCAAAAATCCATGGATTACTCGCGTACTCTTCATGTTACTGTTTGCTATATCAGCAGTTTCGAGATTTTTCCCATTAGGAAATCCAGATTTTACTGAAGTTATTGCTTGGTATGAAGAAAACTCGGCAAGTTCTGTTGCAAACATTTCCACGGTTCCTGATACATCGGGGAATATATATTATATTCTTTTCCGCTTATCCATTTATCTCATTTGCCTTTTCATTATTCTGTTATATTCGCGACTATATATTGGTGACCTTCGTAAAGAGAATATCGCAAAAAGCCTGAAGGATTTTGTGATCCATATTCCTATGTTCATATTATTGCTACTCATTATGATAGGCCCTGTTGTACTAACGGCCATTTTTTCTTCGTTGATGTCTGCAATATTTAGTAGTTTGGTACTTCTTGTGCTACTCGTATCGTTCGTTTCAGCTATTTTTCTTGCGCCTCTCTATATTTTTTCAGACAAAATGAATGCATATGACGCCCTTCTTAATAGCCTTGTATATACGAAAGGATTCCGCATCGTTGTCTTTCTTAATTTATTCCTATTCGTATCTATTTACATCACGTTATCATCGCTTACCGGATACTTTTTCCATTCCGAACAGGCAGGGTATCTGATCAATTCATTTTTTCTTGCATATGTTTCACTGGTTATTGGCAGATTGTTTGGTATTTTCTATGGCGGAATCCGCTTGATATATGACAAGTCCAAATCAAATGAAAATCGAAATGATCATAATACCAACAAATCACTGTGAATGTTGATAACGAATGAATTATTATTTCTGCATTTGTCAGACAATTATACAAACTGCTTCCACTATTGGAAATAGCCTTGTATTTTCCCATTAATCACTTTATTATTATTAGTGGTCATGAGTATGAATACATAGAAAAACTGGAGGTTTCAGACATGGAAAACAAATCAGAAGCAATTCAGAAACACATTGAATGGCAGGGGAAGATTGAAGTCATTGCACGCGCTCCTGTTGGTACAAAGAAGGAACTCGCTGTTGCGTACACACCCGGTGTTGCGGAACCTTGTCTAGAAATATCCGATAATGTTGATCTTTCCTATCTATATACGCGCAGACACAATTTGGTTGCCGTTGTAACGGACGGAACTGCAGTTCTTGGTCTTGGCGATATCGGACCAGAAGCTGGAATGCCTGTTATGGAGGGGAAATGTGCCCTCTTTAAGGCCTTTGGTGATGTGGATGCTTTCCCTCTTTGCATACGTTCAAAAGAAGTAGATGACATTGTTAAGACGGTTGCGTTGCTTGCTGGCTCGTTTGGCGGCGTTAATCTTGAAGATATTTCGGCACCTCGTTGCTTTGAAATCGAGAAGAAGTTAAGAGAAATTTGTGATATTCCGATTTTTCACGATGATCAACACGGAACAGCAATCGTAACGCTTGCTGGTATGATCAATGCACTTCGTATTGTTGATAAGAAATTGTCCGATGTATCTGTCGTTGTAAATGGTGCCGGTGCTGCTGCAACTGCCATTACGAAGCTACTCATCTCATGCGGACTGTCTGATGTTGTTCTTTGTGATCGTACAGGCGCAATTTGGTCAGGTCGCGAAAATCTAAATTCGGCTAAAGAAGAGATTGCCTCCATCACGAACCAGAAAATGAAGAAGGGTTCGCTGAAGGATGTCATTGTTGGAGCTGATGTATTTATCGGCGTGTCTGCTCCTGGTGTACTTACTGAAGAAATGGTCAAAACAATGGCGAAAGACCCTGTCGTATTTGCTTGCGCAAATCCGGTACCGGAAATCATGCCTGAAGTTGCAATGAGAGCCGGTGTCAAAGTTATGGCAACCGGACGTTCGGATTTCCCCAACCAGGTGAATAATGTTCTTGCATTCCCTGGAATTTTCCGTGGTGCACTTGATGTTCGCGCGAGCGATATTAATGATGAGATGAAGCTTGCCGCAGCTTATGCAATTGCTGATCTTGTTGATGCAAGTGAACTTTCACCGGTATATGTCATTCCGGATGCATTTGACCCTCGTGTTGGTAAGGCAGTTGCCGCTGCTGTTAGTGAAGCTGCAAGAAAGAGCGGGGTCGCTCGTATCTGATCTTCACTTGCTCACGAACGTCTTCTATGACAGAAAGTAATTATATGAACATGCAGGCTAGAAAATCGAAATGGGAACCATTTTGGAAGACTGACCTGCATGTTCATTCATATTATTCGGATGGATCAGATTCTCCAAAGGAAATCATTGAGATGGCGGTATCTCTCGACATTCATCTACTTGCAATGACGGATCACGATACTTTGTTTTGGTTTTCGCAAGAAGGAAAACGTTTGATTCATTACGGACAAACACGTGGTATTCATATAATCCCTGGTCTAGAGATTTCGGCGATAGACCCCAAATCAGGCAAGAAGGTTCACATTCTGGGACTATGGCCTCATCATTACTCTGGTACGATGCAAAATGTTATGCCTATCTGCCAGACGATTATGCAAAGAAGAACGGATGCATCCCGTAAGCAAATAGAAATGCTAAATCAGATGGGAATGCCAATAACCATCGAAGACGTGATGGATAATTGCCGTGCTGATCAGATTTTCAAACACCACATAATAAAAACCTTGTATATGAAGCATCTGATTCCAGAAATTTCGGGTGACTTCTATCGCAAACACTTCAAGACGGGCGGAGATTGTCATATTGAAATTGAATATGTACATGCTATTGATGCTGTAGATGCAATTGTTTCGGATCATGGATATGCAGTTCTTGCGCATCCTGGTCAGCAAGATAATTTCGATGTTGTTTCAGACCTTGTATTGCATGGCTTATCTGGAATCGAATTTCTGCATCCGTCCCATACGCTTGAGGATCGTATACACTGTCAGACGCTTGCACAAATGTATGATCTCTTTCTTACAGGTGGAAGTGATTACCACGGGCAGTACTATTTGAGCCGCTTACTTGGGCAATACTCGATTGGTGAAAATCAGAGCATGCTATGCGAATTGTATAACAGAGATCTTATCTGATATGACATATACGGTCAGGAATCGGGCTCCCTGGGAACATTTCCCTATATCATTGCCCCGTTTCATGGATATGTGATACAATAATTCGAAACAAAATGAATTCACTTACGTACTTGGAGGTAGAAGTTATGTTGGATCGATATGAATTACTTCGGCTGATTGAACACAATGCGAGATTAACGCAGCCAGAATTGGCTGTCATGCTTGGTGTATCCGAAGAAGAAGTCGCCGCAGAACTAGAGAGCCTTCACAGTGATGACATTATTTTAGGGTATACCACCGTAGTGAACTGGGAGAAGACGACGCGCGAGTCAGTTACGGCACTTATTGAAGTGAAGCTTATGCCGCAAAGAGATCAAGGATTTGATAAAATCGCGCAGCATTTATATCGATATCCTCAGGTGACATCTTGTTATTTGATGTCTGGCGGTTTTGACATTATGCTCATTATTGAAGATTCTACGCTCCGTGAAGTCGCATCTTTTATATCGAATAAAGTCGCGCCTATTGATGGGGTGGTGTCAACGGCTACTCATTTCATCCTTAAGAAGTATAAGAGCAATGGTGTCATTTTTGATGCAAGACCAGTTGATAGAAGAGAGGCCATTATTCTCTGACGAAATACCAGTGATATTCGAATAGGGATGAATGAGAGGATAAGAAAATGGGCAATCAATATAGTGGACTATTGTCAGATAAAGTTAATTCGATTCCGCCATCTGCGATCAGGCGATTTTTTGATTTGGCAAACGAGATGAAAGGCGAAGTCATTTCTCTTTCCATTGGCGAACCGGATTTTGTTACGCCATGGAACATACGAGAAGCTGGGATTTACTCTCTTGAGCAAGGATATACGCACTATTCACCCAATCAAGGCTATATGGAACTTAGGGAACAGATCGCCGTATACATGAAGCGCAAGTTCTCTGTATCGTATGATCCGAAATCTGAGATTATCGTAACAGTCGGTGGTAGCGAAGGTCTTGACCTTATGTCAAGAGCTCTTCTGAATCCTGGAGATGAGGTTGTGATAATCGAGCCGTGTTTCGTTGCATATAAGGCTACCGTTATGATGGCTTCAGGTGTTCCTGTTATTGTAAATACGAGTGCTGAGAACGACTTCAAGGTGCGCGCTGAAGACATTGAGGCGGCAATTACAGAGAAGACGAAATTTATCATGATAGGTTATCCGAATAATCCTACAGGCGCTACGATGACGCGTGAAGAGTACTTACCGATTGTTGAAGTATTGGAGAGGCATCCCCATGTCATGATTCTGTCGGATGAGCTATATGCGGAGCTATCCTATTTGAATGAAGGCCATTGCTCTCTTGCAAGTTTTCCATCGCTTTACGATCGGACGATCATCATTAACGGCTTTTCGAAAGCATTTGCGATGACAGGATGGCGAATCGGTTTTGTTTGTGGGCCTGCATCCATTCTAGCTGCAATGAACAAAATCCATCAGTATTGCATCATGAGTTCTCCATCTACAGCCCAATTTGCAGGAATTGAGGCGCTTAAGAATGGAGATAAAGAAATTCTGCTGATGCGAGAAGAGTATAACCGTAGGAGAAGGGTCATTGTAGACAGTACGCGGAAAGCAGGATTATCGTGTTTTGAGCCAATGGGAGCTTTTTATGCTTTCCCGTGTATTAAGAGCCTTACTATTGATTCGGATTTATTTTGCGAGCGCTTCCTGATGGAGAAGAAGGTTGCGATCGTTCCCGGCAAGGCTTTTGGGCAATGTGGGGAAGGATATATTCGTATTAGTTATGCGGCTTCCATGGAAAATATTAAAGAAGCGATGCTTCGTTTACGCGATTTTGTTGATCAGATTAAAGAGGAGAATAGCAATACATGATAGAATTTGACAATTATAGAATTGAATTAGAATCAATGGAATCAAACATTGATCTTCTTAAGGAATCGCTTCATATTGCCCATGTTCAAGATGAAATATCTGAACTTGAAGCACGTGCTCAAGAACAGGATTTTTGGATTGATACGACCAAAGCGCAGCAAATACAAACGCGAATGAAGCAACTTCAGAAGAAAGTTCTGAGATATCACCAGCTTGTGAAGGAAAGAGATGATTTGCTTATTCTTTGTGAATTAGGTAATGAAGAAGAGGATGACTCTGTCTTATCAGAAGTTCAAACGGGAGTCATACGCTTTCGACATGATTTTGAAAACATGCGTCTTGAGACGCTGCTGACAGGTGAGTATGACAAGAATAATGCAATTTTGACCTTGCATGCTGGGGCAGGAGGGACGGAGGCACAGGATTGGGTAGAGATGCTCTATCGTATGTATACGCGCTGGTCTGAAGATCATGATTTTGAAGTTAAAGAGGTTGATTTCCTTGACGGTGACGAAGCTGGCATTAAGAGCGTGTCAATTAAAGTAATCGGTGATAATGCCTATGGTTTTTTGCGTTCAGAAATTGGTGTTCATAGATTAGTGAGAATTTCACCATTTGATTCTTCGGGACGTCGCCATACATCATTTGCATCCTGCGAAGTGATACCTGAACTTGATGATACAATCAAAATCGTGATAAACATGGAAGATTTACGTATTGACACATACAGGGCTTCTGGAAAAGGGGGACAGCACATTAATAAGACAGATTCTGCTGTTCGCCTTACACATCTTCCGACGGGTTGCGTTACATCTTGTCAATCCGAGCGGTCGCAGGTTCAAAACAAAGAAACAGCAATGGAAATGATGAAAGCGAAACTTTTTGCGCTCGCGCAAGCGAATCATATGGAGAAGATCGAAGATCTTAAAGGGACACAAATGGATATTGCTTGGGGAAGTCAGATCAGGTCGTATGTTTTCTGCCCATATACAATGGTAAAGGATCATCGTACCGGATATGAAGTCGTTGATGTAGATAAGGTTATGGATGGAGACATAGATGGATTCATTAATGCGTATCTGTCCGGTGTGAAGATTGAAAAGTAATAATTGTTCGATATAAAAAAAGGTCGGCAGACATCTTGTCTGCTGACCTTTTTTTCATACATGGGAATAGAACTATTTGTAGTACTCGACAAAATACTTAACGGAGAAACCGCCGATTTTATCGCTCGCTGATGAGAAGGTAATAGCGACGGTTTTTGTTGATCCGCTAGCAATTATTTCCGTACTGATCGGGGTAGCAGAGAAAGTGTTCACTTTATCCGGCACTGCCGTAAATGTAAAATCAGCACTTGTAATGGAAGTAATTGTGGCAGATGTATCGATCGTGATGGTTATTGAATGAACCCCGTCAAGGAGCGTTACATCGTCACTTCTGTTTTCAAATAGTATATTGAACATTCCCGTATTGCCATCCGATGTTCCGCCTGAAATAGATGTTCCAAAATTTGCTTTAATTGGATTGGGCGTAATCGTTGTCTCCGATGGTGCGGTTGTCTCAATGGTGGTAGCTTCTGTCGTTGCTTCCGTTGTAGCTTCCGTCGTTGCTTCTGTCGTCGCTTCCGTTGTTGCCTTCGTCGTTTCCTTCGTCGTTTCCGACGTAGATTCTTGCGTTGCCTGAGTCGCCTCAGATTGTGTTACTTCTGCGGTTGAGACAACAGGTGCAAGTGATGTCTGTGATTCTTTACCACCGAAAAAGACTGAACTTAAGTCAAGAGAAATCCATACCGCAAAAACTGCGGCAAGTATTACAGCAGAAAGTAGAAAGGCGATAACCGGTTTATAGCTTCTCGTTTTTGATTTTCTACGTTTCTTGTTTTCAAGCGGCGGTAAAGGTGCAATGCGCCCCATTTGTTGTGCAGCCGTATATCTTGCTCCGGGTCTTGCTGTATTGCCTGCATTATCAGCAGCATTTTCTGCGTTTTTATTTAACAGTTCTTGTGCCTTCAAATCGTCTGAACGTTTCTTCATATCCGCTCTTTTTTCGGCGGCTACTCGGGATTCTTCCGCACGCTTTGCAGCATAATTAACTACCTCAGCTGCTTTTGTTTGACTTGCCTGTGGAGAAGGCGCCTCTTTGCTTTTGTCTTTATCGGGTTGCATAACGGCTTTATCTTTTGAATCGTTTGGTGCAAAGATTGGGCGGTGCTGTTCACGAACCTGTGCTGGTTCTTGCAATGCTTTTTCGGGGATTTTATGTGATATCTCCTGCGTCGAGTTGTCAGTTTCCGCCACTGTTTCTTTCAGCGGGAAAAAAGGAGAGGATGAAAAGGGAGAAGCAGGTTCAGAAACAGGAAGAGATGTGAATACAGGCATGGAGGGAATCACAGAAGGCTCAGAAACAAACTCCGGAAAATCCAAGTTGCTATTCGCAGAATCCGTCTTCGAGGAATCAATAACAGGAATATCATAGATGACAGAATCCGTATTTTCATCTGCTTCTACACCATCAGCAAAGGGGATTTCTTGTGAAGTCGCCTCAGGACTAGCGATATCAGTATGGGTCTCCGTATTGTCTGGCTGAATCGGGTCCGTTAGCGGCTTGAAAATGGGTGTTGCTAATTCTCCGAGTGGTATATCAAATGGATCGAGGTCATCATCAGTAAAATGATTCGGTAGATCCGAAGTATTTTGCTGCATCACTTCTGAACTAAAATCTGCATCGGGGGAGGGCGCCTCTCGCTTTGCCGATTTCTCTCGAAGTCCGTCTGACACATTTTCGATTTCGTCATTCGCCTTAAAGGATAAAAAAATGGGGAATGTCGGATCTAGAGCATCTTCGTTCACATCCACATCCTCGTGTACTTCTTCAGATCCGTTCAAAGAATCATCAGTAACGTTGCTCTCAGAACCTAATAATCCATCATCCGAAGAGGGTAAAAGAGAGCCCTTCATATAATTGACAGAAGCTTCTTTTTCTTCATCGCTTGCCGACATGTTCTTCAGGTAAGAATTGAAGACAGAAGGCGAATCCTGATCAGAATGCACATCCTGATCATTTTGTTCTGAATCATCTTTTCTTCCACGCAAAAATCTATCTCTATCAGGTTTCGGCTCATCCAACATTGCACAATTTCCTCCAAATAAAAATATAGCTGAAAGATTGGTTTGATAATTGAAAATCATTTTATGTCTCTAACAAATGTTACAACCAAATAGCAAAATCTGCAATAAAAACTGACTTTATTATATGCTTTAATTTTTCTAACATACACTACTTATTAAAATAATTGTTGAAATTTCCAAATTCTCAGAAATTATGCCTCGAATAAGACAAATAAATGCTTTGATTATAGAAGTTTCTTGACGAGGACAGTGCTTTGGTAATACAATTATCTCGTGCGCAAGTGACGCGAAGATATGTTCATTTTTCATCTTGTATCATTGCCAATCAAGTGGATACGTCGTAGCATTACCTATTTATTTGTAAAGGGGAACATTACATGAAGAAGCCAAATTATCCGTATTATGATGTTCGGAAATTCAATTCAATTAATGAGATGCTTGATATTGCTGCAAATGAAGCAGGGGATGTAATTGCATTTAAGTATAAAGAGGATGGTAAAGTAGTTGAGCAGTCATATGCCGATTTCTTTCGACAAATTACGCATTTAGGCGCTGCATTAGTACAAAAGGGATATTCGAATGCTCATATTGGTTGTATCGGAGCCAATAGTCATAAATGGGTGGTATCTTACTTGACCGTTCTTCGTAGTAGCGGCGTATTTGTTCCTATTGACAAAGAACTTCCGCAAAATGACATATTTCACATCATTAATGAGAGCGAAACGCGCGTTATTTTCTATACAAAAGCAAATGAAAGCTTGTTCATGAACAATACAGACAAAATTCCAAACGTGGAACTATTTGTAGGTTTTGACCGCGAAGAAGATACGGACAAATTTCTTTCGTTTGATAAGCTTGTCGAATTTGGGAAAACGTGTGATCCCGATAAATTCTTGTCACTTACAAGTGATCCGAACGCAATGAAAATGCTTGTCTATACTTCTGGCACAACGGGGATTGCAAAAGGGGTTATGCTTTCTGAGCACAATCTTGTATCGAGCATATATTACGGGCTTGAAGTATCAACCGTATTTGACACGTGTCTATCTGTTCTGCCATACAATCATACATACGAAGCGGTAAGCGGTTTACTCGTATCTATTCACCACCATTCGACAATCTGCATTAATGATAGCTTGAAGGAAGTTCTCAAGAACTTGTCATTATATAAGCCTTCATATATATATCTTGTGCCTGCTTTTGCGGAACTCTTCTATGCGAAAATTAACAAAACAGTCCGCGATTCTGGAAAAGAGAAGGCTTTTCACACATTAATCGCAATAAGCAATTTTTTACGTAAATTTGGTATTGATTTGCGTAAGAAATTATTCAAATCTGTTCATGCCGCATTCGGTGGTCGCCTACGCAAGATCGTATGTGGTGGAGCACCCATTCGCCCGGAAGTTGGCAAATTCTTCGATGATGTTGGAATTAGCTTGATTAACGGATATGGTATCACCGAGTGCTCGCCGCTTGTCTGTGCTAATCATGACAAATATAATGATTATCATACAGTCGGCATTAAGCTTCGTTGCATCGACTGGCGCATTGATTCGCCCAACGAAGAAGGAATAGGTGAGATCTGTGTCAAAGGCGATATAGTCATGATGGGCTACTATAAACAACCCGAAAAGACATCTGAAGTCCTTAAGGACGGATGGTTCTATACGGGTGATTACGGATACATTAATGATAAGGATCAGCTTCTCATAACGGGAAGAAAGAAAAATGTTATTGTACTCAGTAACGGTAAAAATATATACCCAGAAGAAATCGAAGGGTATATTCAAGGGATAGAGTATGTAAGTGAAGTCGTTGTTCGTAGTCAACGCAATGCAAAAGGTGAGGAGAGCTCTCTTGTAGCTGAACTATTCTTAACGGAAGAACATACAAATGATGAAGTTCTGAAAGATATTCGTAAGGTTACTGCTGAACTTCCCGTATATAAGCAAATCTCAAATGTCATTATTCGCGAGACTGAATTTAATAAAACGACATCTCGAAAAATTAAGCGCTAATGATCATTCACCTTTTATGAGATCATTTACTTGAGCAATATATATGTATACGGAGAGGATTCCTACATGAATAAAACACATTATAGGTTTTTTCTTTTTTGTGCTACCTTCGCGGGAGCGATTGCCTTGTTTGCCGATTTTCTGATTGGATTTTCGTATCCAGACCCCATTGGCCGATATGGGATGGTTCAAACAAGCTGGGCATACATAGCATCATGGCGACCCATTCTAT
>JBPOHB010000168.1:0-2807 GCA_052036055.1 Bacillota bacterium
ATGTGAACAATTCCCGTGCCATCATTCATCGTGACGTATGGATCAGCTGTCACGCGAAAAGCATCCTTATGGCTTTCTGCGACTGCTTTCGAAGCGTATGGGAATAGTGGCAGGTATTTCATCCCAATCATATCGCTGCCCTTCATGGATGAAAGAATCTTCGCATCTTCAAAAAGAGCTTTCACCAGAGCCGCAGCCATATAATAGGATATTTCCTTCTCCGATCCATCGACGTCATGCAAAACCGAGAATAGCACGTACTCCTCATCAGGATTCACGCATAGGCCAACATTTGAAGGAAGCGTCCATGGCGTCGTCGTCCACGCGGCAAAATATGTATTTTCTTTACCAGCAACGGCAAAACGCACAAAAACAGAAGTCTCTTTAACATTCTTATAACCCTGTGCGACCTCGTGACTTGAAAGCGATGTTCCACATCGCGGGCAATAGGGAACGATCTTATGTCCCTTGAAAAGCATGCCTTTGTCCCACATGGTTTTAAGAGCCCACCACTCAGACTCAATGTAATGATTGTCATACGTTACGTATGGATTCTCCATATCGGCCCAGAAGCCAACACGTTCTGACATCTGTTCCCATTCGTCCTTATATTTCCAGACCGATTCTTTGCATTTTTTGATAAATGGTTCGACACCATATTCTTCGATTTGCGGTTTTCCGTTGATTCCGAGTAGCTTCTCAACTTCGAGTTCTACGGGAAGTCCATGCGTATCCCAACCTGCCTTGAATTCTACATGTTCACCCTTCATAGAATGAAATCTAGGAATAACATCCTTGATAACTCTCGTCTTGATATGTCCAATATGAGGTTTCCCATTTGCTGTTGGCGGTCCGTCAAACAACGTAAACGTCTTACTGTCGGGCGTCTCTTTGCGAATCGATTTCTTATAGATATCATTTTCTTTCCAAAAAGATAGCACCTCAAGCTCACGTTCTACAAACTTCATGTCTGTGTTTACTTTCTTGTACATATCATCCACTCTCTCTTTCATAAAAAAATGACTCTCGTCCTGCCAGGACGAAAGTCAAACTTCGCAAAACCACCTGAACAACATACTAACATATGTGTTCCCGATAACGGAGGAATCCGTCAGATTCTACTTGCTTCTTTGCTTTCGATCTGAGACTCAGGAGTGATCTTCAAAATCTTATTACTCGAATCGGGCTTACACCATCCCCGAATCTCTTTATCTTTCATAAGAAATCTACTGTCTCCGTCAAAGTCTATTCATATATTCTCCGTAATTATAAAGGACATATCCAGTGATGTAAAGAGAGAATAGTCACGTTTCTATCGAAGAAGACGCTATTCTCTACACTCCACAATAAAGGCCGATTCAATATCTGCCGTATGAATTGCGACAACGGATGGATATATTGCTGCAGTTTCCGCAAATGGGTCAGGATATCCGCCCCTGTCCGATCCCATGTGAAGGCGAATCATTGCATACTCTTCTTCTGTAAGCCGTATGAAGCTTTGAATATAATAGCAAGACTTCTCTCCATGACCAACTGGAAACGTGTCATGCACAGCCCACACATCCTTCTCAACCCAATTTGCCACCTCGGTTCCATACGCATTTATTTTGCTACCTTCGCGCACGTTCTTCTTCTCCATGCGATAAAAATTCGCTTTGCACAAATCGTGAAGGATTGCTGTGATTGCAACCGTTTCTGGCCGAATAACAATCAGTCCGGATTCCACCTTCTGCTTAAGTAACCGATAGACATTCAGGCTGTGTTCAGCTAATCCGCCCGTACATGCAAGATGATATTTGGTCGAGGCAGGCGCTACGAAGAAATCTGTCTTATTTTCTACCCAGTCAACCAGTCTCTCCATACCTGCCCTGCCAGATGAAAGCAGAATTTCTTTAATTTGAGTTTTGTTCGCTTCAATACGATCAGGTGTCAAAGCAAATGGCTTGGTATTTGCATCATTCATGTCAATTCCTCCAATACTCATCTGGCAAAAAGCCGCCAAGGTTCTTTCTCTGATATGGGAACTTCAAAGATCATTTTATCACCCGATATGGGATGAAACACGGACAAGCGAAAAGATTCAAGACAGATATCACCACGGTATGCCTGCATGGAAGAGCCATATTTTCTATCGCCAACAATGGGAATCCCTGCGTCTGCCAATTGGGCCCTGATCTGATGCGACCGACCAGTCTTAAGACGAATCTCCAGAAGACTCACCGCTTCTACTATCTCTGCAGCCTTCATACTCGTCTCTGCTACCCGATTATATGACAATATTGCCTCTTTTGCCTCGCCGTGCTTAGCACTGCCATTATCATGAATTACGGTCACCTGATTTAGCTGCTCATCTTTCAAAATGTATGAGCGAAGCTCACCCGTTTGCTTTTCTGGAACGCCATATACGACTGCACGATAGTCCTTTTCGACCCGTCTCTCGCGAATCTGTGCGCTGATACGCGCAGCACACTTGCTCGTCTTCGCGAAAACCATTACGCCCGCTACAGGTCTGTCCAATCGATGTAGAAGACCCAAGTATACGTCTCCTGGCTTGCCATATTTGTCCTTCAAATAGGACTTGAGAATCGTCAGCATATCTGGATCCCCTGAAATGTCAGATTGTGACAAGATGCCAGCAGGCTTATATGCAACAATAAGATGATTATCTTCATATAGAATCGTCGGTACAAATCGATCACTCATACTATATTGATCCTATCAGGCGTCCATCTGCCAACCGAACCACAAGGCAAAATCAGGTCCATTTTTGATGCCTTGAGACCCAGTTCATCTGCTACGGCTTCTCC